>NZ_NMPS01000094.1:0-39205 GCF_002261125.1 Siphonobacter sp. BAB-5385
AAAACGGAAAACTCAAAACTCAAAACTCAAAACGGAAAACTCAAAACCGTAGCCGCCGCCGCCCCTGCTCTAAACTAAAAAAAGCCCGGAACCAGTAGTTCCAGGCTTGTCCAACTATCCACTAAACACCTTAAATAAAACCAGCCACATCTATTGTACTGGACGGGCACTGGTTCATTTGGTCAAAATGGTTTTTTAGTTCTTACGCATTTACAAAGCCCACTCCAACGGTTGCGTGGGAGAATTCGTCCACTAAAATGAATGCTCCGTTAGCCGGGTTTTCAGCGTAAGCATCCGCAAAAACCGGTTTGGCTACTTTGAGTCGAATAGACCCTATTTCGTTTAATTTAAGTTGGCCGGGCGATGCACTTTTTTCCAGTGACTGTACGTCAATGAGCTCTTCCAACGCCAGTACCTTCGCTTTCGTATCATTGATACCGTGCTGCAATAACAACGTTTTACCGGGGGCCAAAGCCTGATAATCCAGCCAGCAGACGTGAGCCGAAAATTCCCGATGCTGAGTAGGCTCCTGGCCTGCTTTCACCAGCATGTTACCCCGTGAAACGTCTATATCGTTTTCCAGCGTCAATACTACCGACTCGCGAGCGTGGGCTTGTTCCAGTTGCTGATCAAAGCGTTCGATCGTGGCAATTTTCGACCGTTGGCCCGTGGGCAATGCGATGACTTCGTCCCCTACCGAAAAGGTACCGCTGGCCACCCGACCCGCGTAGCCGCGATAATCGTGGTACTCTTCCGTTTTGGGACGAACCACGTACTGTACCGGAAAGCGAGCCGCCTGCGATGAATCTACTTTTACCTGGTCATCCATGGCTTCCAGCGTCTCCAGCAGCGACTGACCCGTGTACCAGGAGATTTCCTCGGATTTCTGTGTAACGTTTACGCCGTACAAAGACGAGATGGGGATAAACGCTACGCTTTGTCCCTCAAACTGCACCTGGGCCGCAATGGCTTCAAATTCCTGTTTGATTTCCTGAAAACGTTCCTGACTGTAGCCAACCAGGTCCATTTTGTTCACACAAACAATCACTTTCGGAATGCGTAACATCGCCGAAATGAAGAAGTGCCGGAAGGTTTGTTCAACTACGCCATGCCGGGCGTCCACCAGAATCAGGGAAACTTTGGCGTTGGAGGCTCCCGTTACCATATTCCGCGTGTACTCAAAGTGACCTGGGGTATCGGCAATGATGTATTTACGTCGGGGCGTACTGAAATAAATATGAGCTACATCGATCGTAATGCCCTGCTCCCGTTCGGCAATGAGGCCGTCCGTCAACAGCGATAAATCCAAGAAATCCAGCCCTTTGCGTTTACTGGCCGCGTCAAGAGCTTCAAGTTTGTCACGGGTAATGGATTGCGTTTCGTACAAGAGACGACCAATCAATGTACTCTTTCCGTCGTCAACCGAGCCAGCGGTAGCAATGCGTAAAATGTCCATGTATACAAAAGGGGATTACGTAAAGCCCTAGCTCCGACTTGCCCCGTTGAAGATTTTTTAATACTGATAAGCTTTCTCTGACAGCCTACGCTGTCGTGATCGTCCGGTCAACGCTTAGAAATAGCCCTGTTGCTTGCGTTTTTCCATCGCTGCCTCCGAGCGTTTATCGTCCATGCGGGCTCCACGTTCTGAAATTTCAGCCGACAGGATTTCTCCGATAATGTCGTCCAGCTCCGTTGCTTCCGACAGCACGGCCGCCGTACAGGTCATATCACCCACGGTACGGAACCGAACCGTTGCTTCATACGGAATCTCATCGGTATCTTTATTGATGTACTCGGAATCGGCCCAAAGCATACCATCCCGTTCGAATACGGGTCGATGGTGGGAGAAATAAATGGAAGGCAGGGGAATACCTTCTTCCTTGATATAATTCCAGACGTCGAGTTCGGTCCAGTTGGAGATGGGGAATACGCGAACGTTTTCACCTACGGAAATGCGTCCGTTCAGCATATCGAACAATTCGGGACGTTGCCGCTTGGCATCCCACTGGCCGAAGTCGTCACGTACGCTGAAAATTCGTTCTTTCGCCCGAGCTTTTTCCTCATCCCGACGAGCCCCACCAATACAGGCATCGAACTTGAATTCTTCAATGGCGTCGAGTAGCGTTACCGTTTGCAAAGCGTTGCGGGAAGCGTACTTACCGGATTCTTCCTGTACTTTTCCCTGATTAATTGAGTCCTGTACGTACCGAACAATCAACTCGGCTCCTACTTCTTTTACGAGCCAGTCGCGGTATTCAATGGTTTCCGGGAAGTTATGCCCGGTGTCCACGTGCAGCAGCGGAAAAGGAATTTTCCCCGGATAAAAAGCTTTCTGAGCCAGGCGTACCAAGGTAATGGAATCCTTTCCTCCCGAAAACAGAATAGCGGGCCGCTCAAACTGAGCGGCTACTTCCCGCATGATGTAAATAGCTTCATCTTCCAGCTCACGGGGGAAAACAGGGTTTTCCAAAGCAGAAGCAGGAATCAAGGACTTATCTCCGAATGAACTCATAGTCAGACTTGTAAAGGTTTTCCGTAGCCGATTTTCGAAAGACCGCCCGGAAATGATCTATTTTTTACACGATGCACTTCTACGCTGAGTGTAGTCCACACTCTTTTTTCGACTCTTCCCACCACCAGCGACCAGCCCGGGGGTGCTCTCCCGGCTCAATAGCCCGGGTACAGCAGGCACAGCCGATACTAATAAATCCTTTGCGGTGCAGCGGATTATCAGGAACGCGGTATTCCGCCAGATGAGCCAGTACCTGATCGTAGGTCCAGTGTATCAGCGGGTTGTATTTCAGGACCTGATTTCCGTTATCCCATTCCAGAACGGGCATATCAGCCCGGTTTTCGGATTGCTCCGCCCGTAAACCCGTAATCCAGATTTCAGCTCCGGTCAGGGCCCGTTTCAGGGGTTCAATTTTACGAATGAAGCAGCACTCTTTGCGATTTTCAACGGAGTAATAAAAACTGTTGAATCCTTTTTCCTGCAGGAGTGCTTCTACGCGTTGCGTGTTCGGGAAATACGTCTCCAGGGACTGGTTGTACTTGGCCCGTGTCGCATCCATCAGATCATAGGTCTCCTGAAATAAACGACCGGTATCCAGGGTAAAGACCCGTACGGGCAAGTGGTTTCGGAAGATAATGTCCGTAATGACCTGATCTTCCTGCCCTAATGAGGTTGAAAATACTACTTTTCCAGGAAATCGTTCGGTAAGTAAGGCGATAGCCTCAACGGGTTCCAGAATTTCCAGCTGGGGTCTTAACTCCTGTATTAATGCTTCGTTGTTCATACGCTTCACCGGGTTCTTCCGCCGCCGATCCTTCGTTTTTTGATACGATCGACAAAAATAGATAATGTCTATAAATTAGATAGAATGATTAACCGATTTTATCAAGCAAACTGTTCATTACGCTGCTGCCTTTTGGCGAAATTCCATGCTAACAAAAGCTATTCACGGATTACTCAATCATCATAAAACACTTATGTTCAGAAGATTAAATACAAATATATTTGTTTTGACCTTTTTTCTTTCCCGGATCTAAACAAAAAGTGACTCTATCTTTTTCTAAGCATCTTTTTCTTCTCTTAGCCGGATCTACTCTACGTATTGACCAAACAAAAGCCCCGCTCTAGTCAGAACGGGGCTTTCCTGCGTAAGGTATTGAGCAGATCAGCTACCTACAAATTTTTCGGCCTCACGGGCTTTCTCTTCTTCCTGCTGGGAGAGTTCTTTGAACTCTTCATCGTGATTACGTTTGTGCTCAAGATTTTCTTTCTCCTGGCTTACTTCATTTTCTGAATTCTTTTTTTCTACCTGCTCTAAAAACTTCTCTACGGTAGGTTCTGGATTTTGTGATTCTTGATTTTCCATAACATAGCTGTGTTTAGTAGGTAAGCATTATTAAAATTTGATACCGACTCCATTCGCTTCGTAACGCGTAGGTTTTCCCCAATATGGGACGGATCAGGCGATACAGTCAGTGGCATCACTTTTGCCCATCTTCAGGTATCTGTATGACTAATATACCTCATCTTATGGAAACGATCCAACCCACTCGCCCGGCTCCCGGAGAAAAATCATCTGACATTCATCGTGACACGCCTTCTGAGACGGCTCAGGAATTAGAACTTGAAAAGTCCATGGACGAAAACGAAGGTCCTTTAGGATTGGGTGACGAGTCGGCGTATCCGAAGGAAACCCGTCAGCAGGAAGACCGCTCGGTACAGAACGTTTTTCCAGGCTCAGCACCTGAAATTCCGCCGGTTTCACCGCCGACACCCGAAATTCAGCCGGATCTGCCTAATGTTCCCGGCACGTTCCCGGATTTACCGCATGCTCCTGAAGAAACGCCGGATGTCGTACCGGAAGCTCCCGACGAAACCCCTCCAATGCCGGACATTCCTGAGCAGGCTCCTATCCGGCCCGATGAAATCGGAGAAGTAGAGAATATTCATTCTTCCGAAGAGGCCATGCCCGTACCTACGGCAATTTCGGAGGCAGACCAACAGAATCGCCTTCATCCAGCCTTATAAAAATCTGTCTTTCAACCAAATACGTAGTTATCCATTATTCAATTATACGATAGAAGTATGGCAACTGAAATGGAAAATCTTATTGATCAGCTGGACCTGCTGGTTAAAATCAATATTGATCGTACCAATGGCTATACGGTAGCCGCCAGAGATGTTGAAGATCCACAACTAAAAGTCTTGTTTGAGAAATTAGGGAAAGAAAGTGAAGACTTCGCAGAAGATTTAGGAGAAGTCTTGAAAAAGTACAAACAGACTCCGCCTGAAACGGGTACAACCGCTGCTCGTTTTCATCAATTCTGGATTGACATTAAAGAAAAATTACTCGGAAAAGATCGGGATGCCATTTTAAGTTCTTGCGAAGCGGGCGATGAAACAGCCCTTGCTACGTATACGGAAGCGTTAGCTCACGATAAGATCCAGACTTTGCCCGGTCTTCAGGTTTTGCTGGAAGGTCAACAAACGATTATTGCCCAGGATTTATTGCTCATTCAATCGTTACGCAAAGAGGAAAAAAACATTTCTCAGGCGTAATACATGGTTTTGGAATGGTATTAGTGATAGTCTTGGCATAACGCGGTATCCAACATCACCAGGCGTTGATCTTCGATTTGTTTTTTAAGACCCATGTTTAATCACTTTCAAAGTTTATTTTATCATTCCTGACCATGGAAAGAGCTGACAATCACCGCCTAGACTATTGGCTTAATGCCTTAATACACGCTCACGAAGGACGCGTTCGTGTATATCACACCTTAGTTACCCGCGTAAACTGTCTGTTGGTAAAGCCCTTTCTCATGCGAGGAATGACCAGCAGTAGTCTTTGCAAAACACAATTGGTCAATCAATTGTGGAATTATGGGGGAAGAATGTCCTATGATGTGGTATCTGCCCCACAGTGGAACGACGTTCTTGATCATGATAACTATGAACAAGATTTGCGTAAAAAGGTGGATGACAATCTGCTGATGCTCTATCGTAATGCATTACGCGAGGATCTACCCGAAAGCGTACGACAACTGCTCACCAGTCAGTGGAAATTACTAAAATCTTTCACCAACCGACTGGCTGAACTGGAACCAGAGCCAACCAATCATTACTTGATGCGAGCTTAGTTTAGTTCAATTTTATAGACGAAAAAAAAGAGGGAAGAACGCACTGTTTCTTCCCTCTTTTTTTTCGTCTATAGTGCCGTGGGTATTGGAATGAATAAAGTCGTTCTGAAAGACCGTATTCGTTGCCAGGAAGGTTATAAAGTCAAGCAGTTCCAGTATGAGCCTATTGCGTACGTAACGTATCACTTTCCTGTACAAAAGCTGAATCTTTATCGGTTACTGCTCCAACGCCTTTTGTACCCGTGGGGCTATTGGTGAAGAGACCTCCAACAATGGCCCAGATAACACAGATAGCTACCATGGCACCAATGAATATGAACAGTTTACGCATATTCGGATTTTCGTTCTGCGGAGTATTAATCGGTTGCTGAGCCATAGGAATATTGGTTTGATTGAAGTATTTAGCGTTGCTAACTAATTTAAAATTGTTGTGCCTTTTCTCTTTGCAAGTTCAAGTACTTGCGGATCAGATTGTTATAAACGAAAGACCCGCTGAGCGGGTCTTTCGTTATTGCAAAAGTTGTAGACTATTTTTCCCGTCTTAAACTTCTCCGGGCGTCTTCGATTTTATCATCCAGATCATCCATGTATTTCGAAACATCGCGTTTAGCCTTTCTCCATTCGCGACCGGAAGACTGATTGATGCTATAGTATTTTTCGAACAGCTCGGCACGACTCTCCTGCAGATCATCCCGCATGGCTTCCCGGCGACGACGATCCCGGCGAGTTTCGCCCTTCTGTTTGTCGTCTAATGATTCGATCCGATTGTTTAACTCATTAATCTGATCGTCGAGTCGCTCGGCCAGTTCACGTTTTTCGCGTTCTTCCGATGAATCCTGGCGGTTGGAACGGCGGGAACTCCGGTCCCAGTCCTCATCTCGGTAACGGTCGTCCCGATCATCGTAGCGACGACTGTTTCGATCGTCATTGTATCGATCATCGTAACGGCGGCGATCCCGATCGTCCCGATCCCGGTCATCGCTGTAACGATCCCGGCGAGAACGATCTTCGTAGCGGCGATCCTCGTCCCGGTAACGATCTACATCGTCACGGTCACGGCGTTCGCTACGGAAGAAGTTGCGGTCCTCATCCCGACGCTCCCGATCGTCTCGACGGTCATCGTCTTTACGATCTTCTGATTTTTTATCTTCATCTTTCCGGTCATCATCCCGGCGGTCTTCGTATTTTTTTTCATCATCTCTCCGCTCCTCGTACCTTCTGTCGCTGTCCCTTCTTTCATCGCGTTTTTCGTCACGATACCGGTCCATATCTGACTCATCCCGACGAGCTTCTCTTTCCTCACGTTCTTCCTGACGACGATCTTTTTCTTTCTCTTCGCGTCGTTCCTGTTTATCCCGATTTTCACGGTAAGCGGTGCGGTTTGACTCTCCGCGTTTGAGGCTACTCGAAAAATTGTCCAGTCCTGCACATGAACTTAAAAACAGTCCGGTAGCTAAAGTTCCTAGTAAAATGATGTGACGTTTCATAGCCATTTTTTAATTAGTACACTAGCTGCAATGATGGGTAGTCGTTTGGGTAAGGCTAGTGTAGTAGTTGGTTGGATGTTAGAAATTATAACGCAAACCTGCGTTCAACTGAGGACTCAGATAGAAAAAGGCCGGCAGTAACTCCGCATATAGTCCTCCTTCTACGAAAAGAGAATACGGGCTTCGCTTCGAGAGAAATTCAACCCCACCTACCACCGTAGGTCCAATCCCAATACTGCGATCGTTTGCAGTGCTATTGATATCGGGGTAATACTTCCGTGAAGTCAACTGAGCCCCTACCCCTCCGTAAAGTGACATTCGTTCCTTGAATGCTGGAGCATACCAGAGGTAATTGGCGTTAATGGCAAACCCAACACCTTTGAGCCGACCTTTCCGGTAATCGCTCGTACCGCCGAACAAACCTCCATAGGTTCCTATGTTTACATCGAAGGCATTACGGTCACCATACTTCCGGATATTAAGACCCGTAGGCTGACCAATTTTCAGGCCTAGAGCCCAATCTTTAATTTGAGCGTGTACCAGCGTCGTACAGCTCACAAAGAATAGAGAGATAAGAATTTTTTTCATGGGTCGTTCATCTTTGACGGGTAAACAACTACTGAACTAAGTAGATTACCATTAATAAATGAAAATATGTTAGTCATTTACTAACAATTTTCATGCCGTTGTACTTTTCCTATGCTTATCTAAGAAATTCAGGTGCCTACTGAATTAATCAACGTTTTTGGGGAAATGCCTACCCACGCCTTGAATTGGTTTACCCCTTCTGTACCCGGCACAAAACTTTCTTTCATCCTCCGCAAAACCCAAAACAGCTATGAAAACTGAAGAAGTGTTAGGAACTCTTTCGCCCACTACCCGGGAGCGTGCCTTACTGATTGCCAAACGTTTAATGCGTGGCGGTAGACGGAGTCCAGCCGAAGCTATCAAGATGGCCAGCGAACTGGCCCGGCGATGGGCCTGGCGTCAGGTACCCGCCCGACGTTTGTCAGAAACCTATTATAATTAGCTTTACTATTATCCTACTTACTACTTATGGCTTCCTATCAAAGACTCAAAGATTCCGTAGCAATGATCACCGGTTCCAGTTCTGGCATCGGAAAAGCAATCGCTATTGAAATGGCCCGTGAAGGTGCCTCGGTTGTAATCAATTACCATAAAACGTCCGAAGGTGCCGAGGATGCCTTAGCTCAGATTGAAGCCTTTGGTGGTAAAGGCATTATTGTGAAAGCGGATGTAAGCGTAGAAGAAGATGTCAAACAAATGTTTGATAAAACGCTGGAAGCCTTCGGAAAGCTGGATATTCTTGTGAACAACTCGGGTCGTCAGGTTGATGCTCCTTTTCTGGAAATGACTCTTGACCAGTGGGAAGCCGTCATCTCGACCAATCTGACCAGTCAGTTTATCTGCTCAAATCTGGCTGCCCGTCAGTTTGTGAAACAGGCCGAAGCGAATCCTTCCCAAGAGGCAAACGCTATTGGTAAAATCATTTGCATGAGCTCGGTTCATGATATGATTCCCTGGGCTGGACACGTCAACTACGCTGCTTCGAAAGGCGGTGTACTGATGTTCATGAAGTCTATCGCTCAGGAACTGGCTCCTTTGAAAATTCGGGTGAATGCCATCAGTCCGGGAGCCATTAAAACGCCGATCAATAAAGAAGTGTGGAGCGACCCCGAAAAGATGCCCGCTCTCATGGATCTGATTCCGTACAAACGCATCGGTAAACCGGAAGACGTGGCTAAACTGGCCGTATGGCTTTCCTCAGACGAATCGGATTATATAACCGGAGAAGCGATCTATATCGACGGAGGTATGATGCTGTATCCAGAATTTGCAGACAATGGTTAATTCCTTTCATGAGACAAAAAAGAAGGGATGCCTCAAACGGAGATCCCTTCTTTTTACTCTGGTTTGGATTAGATCAACTGTGAATCGTAAACGACTACTTTATTCCAGAGATGTTTGTTTTTGTCGATAAAGGCTTTGTGCTCGGGGTGTACCAGATAGGTCTGCTCATCTTTAGCGGAGGCGAAGACCAGCATAACTGAGAAACTGTAGGTACCATCCGTCACCGCCTTATCAAATTCTGTAACGACGGGCTTACCGATGTGAGCGTGTTTGATCACGGACAGCTTGCCCAGACTCTTCAAGGCATTCAGTAACTGATCGTGTTCAGCTTTATTTTTCGGATTTTTCAACCAGAAAAATACGTGGTGAACAAAGGTTAGTTTTTCATCGGCCTGGGGTACTGCACCGGCAGCCGCAACAACGGAGGCATTTTTCACAAATGATCGACGATCCATGGATTGAGGTTATGATAGAATTTGACTGAATTAAGCTATTAATCTAAATTACGATCCTGTTTCTTGATTTCGCTTCGTTGCATAGAAACGCGAACTTTCTTGATTCGTTTCTGATCAGCGGCGAGTACCCGGAACGTGAATACATCATGAATTACCTCTTCATTTACTTTGGGTAGACGTCCAAATAACTCCAGTAACAATCCGCCTAACGATTCACTATCGCCGCGTACGTTCCCAAAGACGTCGATCCCCATGTTCATCACTTTGGTTACATCGTTGAGCGAGGTTTTTCCTTCAAACACGTACGTATTTTCATCAATCTTCGTGTACTGAATTTCTTCTTCATCATATTCATCACGAATGTCCCCTACAATTTCTTCAATGATATCTTCGAGCGTAATCAGTCCTTCGGTTTCGCCGTATTCATTCACGACAATCGCCATATGGACGCGTTTTTCCTGGAAATCATGGAGCAAATCGTCAATCTTTTTGCTTTCGGGAATAAAATAGACGGGTCTTACATTGGCCTGCCATTCGTAATGTTCGTCTTTATCAATGTGCGGTAATAAATCCTTGATGTACAGAATACCTTCAATCTTGTCGATCGACGTTCGATAAACCGGTACACGCGAGTAACCCGACTTATTGATTTTATCCATCAATTCGTGGAAATCCAGCTCTATATCGAAAGCAGTAATATCCATCCGGGACCGCATAATCTGTCGGGCCGAAATACTACTGAAGTTAACGATTCCCCGAAGAATCTCTTTTTGCTCCAAGGACGTATCCTTTCCCGTTGTGATTTCCAGGGCGTGGCTGAGTTCTTCGGCAGTAATGGTATAGCCTTTCCGTTGTACCCGTTTTTCGATAATATTGGAAATACCCATCAACGGTACCGAGATCGGTCGAAAGAGAAACTGAGCCGCTTCAATCACCGGAGCTGTAATCTTCAGAAAACGAATCGGATTCTGATTGGCCCAAACCTTAGGTATCAATTCACCGAAAAATACAATCAGAAAGGTTACCCCAACGGTTTGAATCACTACGCCGACCCAGGCCGCAACTCCTTCGCCCAGGGCTTCCTTGGTAGCAATGGAGGTCAAGGTGACCAGCGTAATGTCGAGTAAGTTCTTGAAGATAAGAAGCGTTGCCAGTAACAACTGCGGATGATCGAGCAATTTGGCAATCCGGCGTTCGGCGGCGTTGTCGCTATCCCGAATCTCGTTACGGGCGTCGAGTGAGAGAGAAAAAAAGCCTACTTCTGAACCGGCAGCTAAAGCCGAGGCGGCTAGTAATAACAACAGCATAAGGCCGTTGCTGATGTAGAATCCGGCACCTACCGCGTTGGCGAGAGGTGCCCAAATAGGGAATGGGTCTAAAATATCGCCCAGGGTAAGGGCGGATTCAGTGAGCAAATGTGGCTCCAAGTCAGGAAGCGTTTGGTGAAACGTAAGCCAAGGTAGCAAAAAATTGAATCCGTTAACCCCGACCGATTTGCAAAACAATCAGGATTAACGGATATGTACTAATTATCGTCAGCAGATTTAATGCCTAGAAAGGTAAATCGTCTTCGTCGCTACCACTGTTGAAAGCAGGAGCCACCGGCGTAGTTGGCCGGGGAGCTGCGGGAGTCGCTGCCGCCGCAGGAGCTGGCATACTACTCGTCGAAGCTGGCGTAAAACCACCCTCTTCAGTACGTCCACCGCTACCCATCAGGTTAAGTTCCATTACCCGTAAACGTAAAGCTGAACGGGTGTTGCCCTCTTTATCGGTGAACTCTTCCATCCGTAAACGGCCCTCCAAATACACCTGATCTCCTTTTTTCAGGTATTGGGAAGCGATGTCGCTCAGGCGTTCCCAGGCTTCTGCCCGGAACCAGGTCGTCTGTTCTACTTTTTCGCCCGTACGGGTTGTGTATGATTCAGTAGTAGCCACACTAAATTCCGTTACTTTAGCTCCGCTGGGAAGCGTCCGCGTCTCGGGATCACGCCCAAGATTACCGATTAAAATTACTTTATTGAACGTCCGTGCCATGTTAAAATAGTCAGTAGGATTGAATGTGAAATTACGAAATTTCCCGGGTAAATCAAAGCGAAATTTTCGGGTACTGCTCTACCGATCAATCAGTTATTTTACTCATCCACTGATCAATAAATTTAAGTACTAATACCGATTTAGGTAATTGATCAATTGCCTCTGGGGTATACCAATGCAAAGGTTCAGGTAAGGCTAGTGGTCGGGTTATTTTCAAATGCCAAAAACGCGTTTCGATACGTTGATGCGAGAGTATGTGCGTATAGACGGGCGACTCATTCAGCAGTACTAACTCCGGTAGTAAGGGTTTCAGACTAGCCTGTTGACTAAGCGTTTCCCAATCCAGCAGTTGTTCATCTTCGATCAGCAGAAAATCAAACATATTCGTCCAGACGTCTTTTCCGGTCCGTTCCCGCATGGCCAGCCGACCCTGTTCGTCTTCCAATACTATGTAGTGAAAGAAACGGTCGCGTACTTTCGCCTTCTTCGCTTTGACGGGAAGTTGACTCTGTCGTCCTGTGAGATTCGCTTCGCATACCTGATTAAACGTACAGAACATACACTGGGGTGATACGGGTACGCACTGGGTCGCACCGAAATCCATGATGGCGTGATTAAACAAGTCCGGATGCTCAGCTGAAATCAGGGAATTCGCCAGTTGGGTAAACTGGGCTTTGGCAGCGTGACTGGTAATGTCCGTTTCGATCCCGAATATACGCGAGAGCACCCGGTAGACGTTCCCATCCAGTACCGCCACTTTTTCGCGAAAGGCGAAGGAGGCAATGGCTGCTGCCGTATAGGGGCCGATTCCTTTGAGTTTCAGTAGCTCCTGGTACGTAGTGGGGAAAACGCCGCCGTAGTCTTCCACAACAATTTTAGCCGTGCCATGCAGATTTCGGGCTCTGGAGTAATAGCCCAGTCCCTGCCAAAGTCGTAATACCTCCCGCTCGTCGCATTCGCCAGGTCGGTAATGGTTGGAAACGTTTCGATGAAGCGGTAGTAATAAGGCATTCCCTGCACAACCCGCGTTTGCTGGAGGATGATTTCCGAAAGCCAGATGTGATAGGAATTGGTGGTATGTCGCCAGGGTAAATCCCGGCCATAACGTTCGTACCAAGCCAGTAGTTTGGGAGCAAAAAAATCGTTGGTCATTTCAGGGTGTAAAGCAGATGAAACTAAAAGAATCAAGCCACTTTATACGGGCCGACAGACTGGCAGAAGTGAGGTAAAAGTGACAAAAACGAGGAAAAACACAGCCCTCTACGTACTTAGTTTTCGTCACGAAAAGAGATATAATTCGCTAAATACGAGTCGATTACAAAAAAAATATTGACCAGATTTCTGAATAATTGTTTTGCAAATGAATTCAAACCCGTACTTTTGTGCCTCTAAAATTTTGAGCCTTAGGCACTTTCTCAATTAAAAATCATTATAAACCTTTTAAAGTTTACCCAAGTGACCAAAGCAGACGTGATCGCAAAAATCGCCGAAAAGACCGGCATTGACAAAGCTGATGTAGCTCAGAGCCTGGAGACATTCTTCGGCGTGGTGAAAGAAGCTCTCGTGGATGGCGAACCGGTATACGTTCGCGGTTTCGGCAGCTTCGTGAATAAGAAGCGGGCGAAGAAAGTAGCACGGAACATCTCTAAAAACACGACGATGGAAATTCCTGAGCACTACATTCCTAGCTTTAAACCCGCTAAAGAATTTACGGAATCAGTAAAAACTTCTGAAAAAGCTAGCCAGGCCGTTTAAGCCGCTGGTATAGCTCCGGATATGCAGGGTAGGAAGAAGGCTAACAATCATGCTATACTTTCTTTCTGCCCTCCTGTCCAGATTTTTTAAGTACCCAATGAATTGATTTGCTTTGGTAAGTGTTGAATTTGTGACTTTCTCTATCTGCTGAATCGTATTCGCTAAACGTTAGTCTCAAATTTTTAAAATCATTGCTCCTGTGAAGAAATCATTTATTACCCTTATCGTTGTTGCTGTTGCTTCGATTGGCGGGCTGTATAGTCTGCCGAAAGTAGCCGTGAAGGATGATAAACGAGCCACGGAGAATAAAGTACCAACGCAGTCAGAAGCGTCCAAACCCTCAGCTCCGGCCGCTGAAACCCATCTGCCCCCCGTCCCGGCTGAACAACGTAAAGCCATCGACGGAGCCCGTCAGATTTTCGAAAGTACCAACCACTCCACGAGCGAACGCATTAGGGCCGGCGAGCAATTGGCGGAACTCTTTACTCAAGTGAGCCGGTTTGACAGTGCAGCTTATTTCGCCGGAGAAATCGCTGGACTACAACCGACGGTCGAACGCTACTTGAAAGCGGGCGATCGGTATTACGAAGCCTTTACGTTTGCCCTTGATTCAGATAAAGCGGCAACGCTAGGTCAGCAAACGCGGGATTGGTACCAGAAAGCCCTGGACCAGAATCCGAACCTGCTGCAGGCAAAAGCCAACCTGGCCATGACTTACGTATCCACGGCGAACCCCATGCAGGGGATTGGCATGTTACGCGAGCTTCTGGAACAGGATCCGGACTTTGAACCTGCCCTGTTCAACCTGGGCATTCTTTCCATGCGTTCCAACCAGTACGAGAAAGCGGTTGGACGTTTCGAACGAATCCTGCGGACTCACCCCAACAGCACCCGCACGATGTTTTATCTGGGCATCTGCTACGCTGAAACGGGCCAAAAAGAAAAAGCCAAACCTCTGCTGGAAGAGGTTCGGAAAAAAGAAACTGACCCGTCCATTCAGGCGGGTGTCCGGGAATACCTGGAGCAGTTAAAGTAATTTTTTTAACTCGGTTGCTGGTTTCCGGGTGATCAAATGATTCCTGCGAACTGACAACTTTAAACTCATTTTCAATTATGCCTTGCGGAAAAAAACGTAAACGCCACAAAATCGCTACTCACAAACGTAAAAAGCGGCTGAGAAAGAACAGACACAAGAAGAAATAACATCGAGTGGAAAGTGAAAGGTGAAAAGTGTAGTTTTTTCACTTTTCACTTTTTGACTTTTCATTTTTCACTCCTTGGGCTGGCCCGATTGGGTTACAGCCTTTTTGTGTATTCACCCAATTCTGTTCGAACCGAGTAAATGAATAAGAAAAGTTAAGTCAGCATCGCTTTCGTGTCGCTGGAAGCGTTTCTTATGGGTTTACTCTAAACCCTCTGAGCATCACCTGTGAGCAATGAATTAGTTATCAATTCGACTCCCAAAGGTGATAGAATCGCTCTTTTGCAGGACAAAAGAATCGTTGAATATCACTTTGAAGAGTCAGAAGAGCACTTCTCTGTGGGCGATATCTACCTGGGAACGGTCAAAAAACTGGTCACCGGGCTCAATGCCGCTTTCATAGATATTGGGTACGAGAAAGATGCCTTTCTTCATTACCTGGACCTGGGGCATAACATCAATTCACTCAACAAGTACACGAAAGATGTAATTGCCAAACGGGTGAGTGATGGCATGCTGAATGGGTTCGAGATGGAGCCTGAAATAGACAAGCATGGAAAGATTGACAAAGTCTTAACCAAAAATGCCCCTATTTTAGTCCAGGTCGTAAAGGAGCCTATTTCAACCAAAGGCCCCCGACTTTCCTGCGACATTTCCATTGCAGGCCGTTTTCTGGTACTGGTTCCTTTTGGACATTCGATTAATATTTCCAAAAAGATCACCAGCAAGCAGGAACGTCAACGCCTTCATCGGCTTGTACAGGGCATTAAGCCGCCCAACTTTGGAGTAATCATCCGTACAGTCGCTGAAGGAAAAGAATCGGAGGAAATTGAACTCGACCTGCGAAGCCTGCTGGCCAAGTGGGATGCGGGGATGAAAGCCCTCCGGGACGCCAAGCCCCGTGATAAAATCATCGGTGAGATGAGCCGGGCTACGTCCATTATGCGGGACATGCTGAATGATAACTTCGACAGCATTACGCTCGACCATAAGGAAATGTACGAAGAGGTTCGATCGTATGTTACCCAGATTGCTCCCGAGAAGCAGAATATTGTTAAATTCCATCAAGGGAAAAACAAGGTATTCGAACATTTCGGCATTGAAAAGCAGCTCAAAATGCTTTTCGGACGTTCGGTAAGTTTACCGGGCGGTGGCTATCTGATCATTGAACATACGGAAGCCTTACACGTCATTGACGTAAACTCTGGTAATAAATCCAATCAGGAAGAAAGCCAGGAAGATACGGCGGTCAATGTAAACATTGAAGCAGCCAAAGAAATTGCCCGTCAGTTGCGGCTTCGGGATATGGGTGGAATCATTGTCATCGATTTTATTGACATGAAAAAGCCCGAGAATAAGAAGCAGATTTATGACGTGATGCGGGAGGAAATGAAGCTCGATCGTTCGAAATTCACCATTCTGCCCCTCACTAAATTTGGTCTTATGCAGATTACCCGGCAACGGGTACGGCCCGAACTCAACATTCAGACTCAGGAAGTTTGTCCACCTGCGGTGGAACGGGAAAGATTACGGCGAGTATTGCAGTCTCAGACATTGTTGAACAAAATCTGGATTACATACTCAGTAAGCAGAATGAAAAAGGATTACGGATCATGCTCCACCCCTACCTTTATTCATACTTTATGAGCGGTTTTCCGTCTCGCCGAATGAAGTGGTGGCTGAAGTACCGAATCTGGGTAAACCTGGTACAGGACAGCTCACTAGGTGTTACCGAATTCCATTTTTACAATAAGTCCGGCGAGCCGATTGAGGTACACGGATAAATGTATAAGAACGAAAAGGCCGGAATCACTTGATTCGCTTTCGTTCTTATACGTAATTGCGAATCAGATCTTTCAAATGCTCTGGATTTCGACTGCGTTTTAATTCCTCCTGCAATTGCTGAATCGTAGCCTTCAGGCGTTTAATTTCCTGAGCAAACTTGGCATCCATCTGCCGGGGTTCTGCTACGAAACGGGCCTGAAAATCACTTTTCCGTACTTCGTTCAATTGACTTTGTAACTGATCAGCCTGCTTTTTCAGAGCCTGATTGTACGCGGCCATTTCCTGAAAATCGTCCGTCTGACTAGCCTCGGGCTGCTCACTTTGTAATTTCAATAAGGCAAACCAGTTGCCCTGCTGATAGGCTTCCGTAAGCTCCTGCATCAGCCGGGTTTTATGCTCCCGTTGTACTTCGTCACGCTCACGATCCGGGTGCAGGCGTTTCACCAGATTCATGTATAATTTACGCAACGGGATGAGTTCAGTCGGTACGACTTCGGGTAGCTGTACGGCCTTTTTTTGCTTTCGTTTTTCCTTTTTCTCCGCTCGTTTCTGTCGTTTCTCCTCCTGCCGGGCCTGCTGTTTCGCCATCTGTTCGGCTACATACGCTCTTAATTCCTGCTCGTTCTTGAGGCGGACGCCTTCAAAACTAATGCCGTATTGCTGAGAAAACAGCTCTTTCAGTTCCTCAAGTCGGTCCTTCTCGGCTTTCGTTTCCTGGCCCGTATGCTCATTGTAGATGGCCCGCAGCTCTTCCCGTCCAAACCGTCGGATCAGTACCGATGATTCCTGGATGATAAATTCCCGTAAAGCCCCTTTCTCCGCTTTTTTGAAGGCCTTGGAATGATAGGCATCATTGAAAAGATGTACCCGGCGGACGTGAGCGTCTACTACGGCTTCTTCCAGCGGTAGAATTTCCTGCTTCACCCGTTCGCGGGCCATTGCCTCCCAGCTTTCGTAATTCTGAAGGTCCTGCCGTAGCTGCTCGATTCGTTGCAGGTACTTCTGAAACGTTTCCTGCACGTCGGATAGCGTCGCTTTTCCAGGGGTCGGTATTAACTTTTCCACGCGTGAATCTGATTAAACTGCAAAGTACGGGAAGAGTTTAGTTCAAAAGAATAGGGCCTACCGAGTGTCTTTTAAAAATCGTAGCCCAATAAGTAGGCCTTTCACGATCGTACAGGATCCTGCTTCACCTTGATAGAATCGTTCGTTTTTATGATAGGATTGAAGACGTACCAAGTAAAGGTTATCCTTTTCCTTTGAAGCAGGATTAGTCATTGCCTTTACCCGTATTCTTTCATCTATCTAAACACGTTTTCTATGTTACCCCTTACTATGAAAGCGGCGGTTGTCCGTGAATTCGGAAAACCCCTATCCATTGAAGAAATGCCGGTTCGCCGACCCGGTCGTAACGAAATCTTAGTTAAAGTAATCGCTAGTGGCGTTTGTCATACTGATTTGCACGCCGCAGGTGGCGACTGGCCGGTGAAACCCAAGCTACCGCTCATTCCTGGACATGAAGGCGTCGGGTATGTCGTAGCCTTAGGGCCGGATGTGACCAACGTTAAAGAAGGTGATGCCGTTGGCGTACCCTGGCTCTATAGTACCTGTGGTTGCTGTGAGCATTGTATTACTGGCTGGGAAACGCTTTGCGAGAGTCAGCAAAACGGCGGCTATAGTGTAGACGGTGGCTACGCCGAGTACGTCATTGCCGATGCCCGATACGTAGGAAAGCTCCCCTCGAACGTCAACTTTATTGAGATGGCTCCCATTCTTTGTGCCGGCGTAACCGTGTACAAAGGGTTGAAAGAAACTGAAACCAAACCCGGTGAGTGGGTGGCCATCTCGGGAATTGGCGGCCTGGGCCACGTAGCCGTACAATATGCGAAAGCCATGGGTATGCACGTTGCGGCTATTGATGTAGCGGACGATAAATTAGAGTTAGCGAAACGACTGGGAGCCGACTTGGTAGTCAATGCAAAAACGCAGAATCCGGGCGAATACTTGCAAAAGGAAGCAGGAGGTATGCACGGTGTACTGGTCACAGCGGTTTCACCCATTGCCTTCCGGCAAGGCATCGCAGCCCTTCGCAGAAAAGGAACCATTGCGTTGAACGGTTTACCTCCCGGAAGCTTTGATTTACCCATTTTCGAAACCGTTTTGAAACGTATCACCGTTCGCGGTTCTATCGTCGGTACGCGTAAAGATCTCCAGGAAGCAATCGAGTTTGCCGTCGAAGGGAAAGTACGGGCGACCGTGCATACGACTCCTTTGGAATCCATTAATGACGTGTTCGATCAAATGAAAAAAGGAGCGATCGAAGGCCGTATGGTGATGGAAATCGCTTCGGCCTGAGTCTAGGTTTATCAGCGTACGCTTCCTACCAGGGAGCTAAACTTTTTCGTAAGGTTTAGCTCCTTTTTTGTTACAGCAGGTTGAAGCACACTCGCTTCAAACCCTTCAGTCTCAGGATTCACCATTCATCCCAAAACTAACCCGATTTGAACTATCTCCGGTGGTACGCTTGTTTCAATCCTCAGAACTTGGTTTTAACGCTTCCCTCATGAATAGAAGTCTCACTTTAATCATAACCCTTGCCGTCCTCCTGGTGGTAGACTGGTACGGTTTCCAGGCGGTGAAGGCCGCTACCCAACAGGCTTCACCGGGCTGGCAACGCTTTGCCCGATTACTGTACTGGAGTTTTCCCGTGGTTGCCTTACTTATGTTTGCCCTCTCCGCTACGCTGGGTAGCGATTTCTGGGGACGTTTTAAATTTGTACGTGGGTTTTTGTTTAGTTACATTCTGATTGGTTACCTGGGCAAGATCTTCATGGTACCCTTTCTGTTGCTTGACGATCTCAGTCGGGCCTTCCGTTGGGTCATTTCCCATTTTAACTCCTCGTCTACGGTCGATACCCCCATTGTGGCGAACGCTCCCGATGTGGCTGTACCAGCTCCAACGGCCCAACTGCGTGATCCGGATACGATTTCCCGTTCAGAATTTCTGGCAAAATCCGCTCTGGTCGCTTCCGCGGTTCCGGCCATCGCTTTTACGTATGGCATTGTATCCGGAGCCCACGATTACCGCATCCGCCGCGTACCGCTGGTACTGAAAAACCTACCCAAGCAATTTGATGGCTTACGGATCGCCCAGATTTCGGATATCCACTCAGGTAGTTTCTTTAATAAAACGGCGGTGAAGGGCGGTATTGAAATGCTACTTCGCGAAAAACCCGATATGGTCTTCTTTACTGGTGATTTAGTGAACGATCGGGCCATCGAGGTAAAAGACTACAAAGATGTATTCGATAAAGTGAAAGCTCCTCTGGGCGTTTTCTCAACCCTGGGTAACCACGATTACGGTGACTACGCAGCCTGGAACAGTGCCCAGGAAAAACGGCAGAACCTACTGGATCTCGAACGGGTACACCGCGAAATGGGATACGATCTGTTACTCGATGAACACCGTTTCCTGGAAATGGGTGGTGAAAAACTGGCCATTATTGGGATTCAGAACTGGGGTACGGGCGGCTTTGCTCAGTACGGAAATCTAAAAAAAGCAGCGGCCGGAACGGAAGAAGCTCCGGTGAAATTACTACTCTCCCACGATCCGAGCCACTGGGATGCTCAGGTTCGTCCGCTGTTCCCGGATATTGATGTACAGTTTGCCGGCCATACGCACGGAATGCAGTTTGGCGTCGAAACCAAGTACTTCCGCTGGAGCCCGGTTCAGTACCGCTACAAACAGTGGGCGGGTCTCTATGAACAAGGCGATCAGAAATTATACGTAAATCGGGGCTATGGCTATATTGGCTACCCGGGACGCGTAGGGATGCCCCCGGAGATTACGATTTTTGAATTGAAGAAAGGATAGAAAACGGAGTTGCTAGTTCTTCAAGTATCGAGTCTTCCATTCCTACTTATTGGATATTAAAAAGCCACGTAGAAAATTTTCTGCGTGGCTTTAACTTTTTATCGGTTGAAACATCTTTTTCGCAGGCTTGTTTTTACCTTAACTACCGTGTTCACCCGATTCAAATCCCGAATGTTATGAAAAAAATACTCCTTGCTCTTGGTTTGGTTATGAACGGAATGCTTTCTTACGGCCAAAGCTGCTGTGAAGAAGCTACTGCAACCTGTCACGAAACGAAGGATCAGGCCAAAGGGCTGGCTCCCGATCCCATGCAATTGATGGCTTCTACCAAAGAGTTTCAGGCTATGCACGTAGAACCTCTACCTTTCACCTTCGTTAGTAAGGCCGGTGGCGAAATGATCAAGATGGATGCTCCCGATGGAAAAGCGGCAAACGGCTTTTTCATCAAGGCTAAAAGCCCCTCGAACAAATATCTGCTGGTCTATCAGGAATGGTGGGGCCTGAACGATTACGTAAAGCAGGAAGCTGAAAAGTACTACAACGAACTGGACGGCAAGGTAAACGTACTGGCTCTGGACATGTACGACGGCAATGTAGCTACCACCCGCGAAGACGCCGGAAAATACATGAGTCAGGCGAAACCCGAGCGTCTGGAATCAATCATGAAAGCGGGCATTAACTACGGTGGTCCTAAAGCTGAGTTTGCATCGATTGGCTGGTGCTTTGGTGGCATGCTTTCCCTGAAGTCCGCCCTGCTGGAAGGTTCACAGGCGGTGGGTTGCGTGATGTATTACGGTCGTCCGGAGCAGGATATTGATAAACTGAAAGCCCTGAAAACAGACGTGATCGGTTTCTTCGGTACGAAAGACAAAGGCATTCCTCCAACCGTAGTGGAGCAGTTTCAGAAAAACATGAAAATGGCCGGTAAAAAAATCGAAGTGAAAATGTACGACGCTGACCACGCCTTTGCTAATCCCAGCAACCCGATCTACGATGAAGCCGCTACGAAAGACGCCTTTCAGCATTCGTCGGAATATCTGAAGAAAAAGCTGCTATAAGTTTTCGGTTTGCTGTTTGCAGAATTTTTGCCACGAAGGTGCCAAGGCACGAAGTCTCACGCAGTAATAAGCTCAACGTGAGACTAGTTTCTGAAAACAGAAAACTAAAAACTGAAAACTAAACCGTCCGTACTTTGCGTTACTATCCTGTAAACGACATGATCCAATGAAAAAGCTGATATTCACGTTACTGATTGGAGCTATGGTGTTGCCTGAGTACGCCTCCGCTTCAGCTCCAAGCCCTTCGTCGGGCACCACGGTACAAACCGAACAGGCCCACGCTCGGAAGCGACGCTCGTATCGCAAAAAGAAAGGTTTCATGTGGGGTTTGTTCCGGAAAAAAGACAAAGGCTGCGGCTGTCCCAGTTATAAATAATTGCAAACGTACTTTCTAGGGTTAACCTGTCTCACAAGGACAGGTTTTTTCATGATCGACTGTACCTTTGCTTTTCGTTTTTCAGCAGAGACTCATTCCGATGGGTTCTCTGATTTTCATACATAGTCAACGTCCTTAGTCGTGTTGACTGCCAACGGTTAATTATTCCCAATGAGCAAATATTTTCATTTAACGGTAAAAGAGGTCGTTCGTGAAACGGAGGATACCGTTACGATTCACTTCTGGCACCCACCCCACGCCACTATTCCGTATAAAGCTGGTCAGTTTCTGACATTGATCGTCACCGTCGAAGGCAAAAAATTACGTCGGGCGTACTCCATGTCCAGCTCGCCCACCAAAGATGCTTCCATCGCGGTTACGGTCAAACGGCTGCCCAATGGTTTGGTCTCCAATTACCTCAACGATCAGGTAAAAGTGGGTGATGTCATCGAAGTGATGGAGCCGATGGGCCATTTTGTGTACGAGCCGCAAGCCCAGAAAACGGGCGGTCTGAGCTTTTTCAAATCCAACAAAGGCCGTCATCTGGTGTTTTTCGGTGCGGGTAGTGGCGTAACGCCGCTAATGTCGATGATCAAAACGGCCCTGCCCGGCGAACCCCAGTCTAAAGTCACGCTTTTTTACGGCAGTCGTATCGAAACGGGGATCATCTTCCGTGATCAGCTTTCGCAGTTGCAGGACCAGTACGGCGATCGCCTGGAAGTGGTGCACGTACTGAGCCAGCCCCAAAGCTGGGATGAACGTACGGGTCGGATTAATCAACAGGCGGCCATTCGTTTATTGGACGAATTCGGTGTGAACGCCCGTTCGGCGGAATACTACATCTGCGGACCCGACGGCATGATGGAAGAGGTACAGAACGCCTTATCCATTCTCGGTGTAGCTAAAGATCAGGTTCACAAGGAAAGCTTTGCTCCCTCGAAAGATACACACGGGGAAGTCGTGGAAGATGAAGACGATAGTAAACTCAAAACCCGTAGCGTGACCATCATCTACGAAGGGGCTGAATACAAAGTGGAGGTAAAGCCTCACCAGACGATTCTGGAAGCAGGACTGGAAATGGACATTGATCTACCTTACTCCTGCCAGGCTGGGATGTGTACGGCCTGCATGGGTCGTTGCAAATCGGGCAAGGTACTCATGGACGAAGAAGATGGCCTTTCCCCGCAGGAAATCGACGCCGGTTTTGTACTCACCTGCGTAGCCCACCCGCTGACCGAGGGGGTTGTGGTGGAAATTGAGTAAGCGTTTAGGGTTTTGTGTTTAGAGTTTAGAGTTACAACGGCCATGATTACTGGTGCCTCATTTTTGTACAACGATGTTAGAGCACACACATGGTTACCCGATTAGATTGCTGTCGATGCTACGTGGCCCGATAATTAACTCAAAACACGAAACACAAAACCCTAAATTCTCCTAATTCCAAGGTTTAATGCCCCAATACGGATTACGTTGAGCCTTGATACTGTCTTTGATGTGTTCTTTAATGATCCGGTCGCGTTCGGCCAGATTGATCTTCTTTCCTTTCATTTTCGGTAAGACCAATTGCTTCGGCTCTACTTTCTTCAGGTCAATTTTTGTAGCCGTTACTACGGTGACTCCATCATTATAATCTAGTTCCAGAATGATTCCCGGCAAGCCAAACAACCGTTCGGGACCCGCCGACACGGGTAAATCATCGGCAAACCAGGCTACAATTTTCTGCTGATTGGCCGGGTCTTCCATCTCCGCTTTCATGCACACGTGGCCCGCAACGTCTTTCAACTGATTCAGTATTTTCCACTTGGGAATTTTGAGTGAATCCTGAATCAGGTAGGTTTTGCCCCCCATTTCATGCCATTCCGTAATAATCTCCTTGTCAAAATCCCGTTGGACCAGGTAGTCGTCCTGCCGCCACGACCAGCGACCATCGTCGGTTTCGCCCTGTTCGCTTTCATAGGTATACACACTCTGAGCGGGTGTAAAGACCAGTTTTAGTTTCGTTTTCTCTTCGTCGTCGTTCCCCCACATCATCTTTGCCCGATCCTTTTCTTCCTGACTCAAAAAAGGCAGTTTGGCGATGAGCTTGGTCCAGTACGTTTTCCGTTCGTAATTCACGACCCCTTCAATGTCCTGAGCCTGTACCAGCGAAAGCGTTGTTACGAGCAGGATCAGGGTTTGTATGACTTTCTTTTTCATTGATTCGTTGAATACAGTGCTTGACTTAGAACCCACCATTATTACGCAGATTGGCTTTGATGCCCCGCATGTTGTACGTATAGCTGAGCATGAAATACCGGGTAATGGTTTGTACCTGCGTCTGGGTAAAGAAGTTGCCGGAGGCTCCCTGGTTGATTCCGAGGTTGCGGCGGAAGACATCGTAGGCCGACAGGCGAATTTCTGACTTCTTGCTCTTACCCAATAACTTATACACGGCCATGTTCAAAATTGGGATGTTTTGATCCAGTCCGAAGCGGTCATTTTTGTAAATGTTGTAGTTAAAAGTCGCGTTGAAATACATGCTCCAAGGACCTTTCACGTTCATCTGCCCGCTATAGCTGGAATTCCAGATGTTCTGATTCTGGCCCGTATTAATCGAATATTTCACCAGGTTATACGACCAGTTGGCATTTCCGTAGAACGTAAAGTTTTCGCTCGGCGTCAGGTCCAGGTTGAGTCCCCAGTTATAACGATTACTGTTGGTCCGGTTCTGGATTTCATTAATAAGCGTATAGCTACGACCAAAGTTAATACTGGTATTTAACCCAATGTTAGCCTTGTTTTTCTTCAGTGGGAAACCGACGTTCAGGTACGTTCCATAATTCTGTCCACCCGTCAGGTTAATGGGTTTCGTGCGGGTAATCAGCAACGAGTCGATGGTTTGGCTGTAGACGACCTGATTGACGTTGTACGAGTAGTTGATGTTTCCAAAAAACCGCGTGAAGGACGACGGGTTAAAATACTGAAAACCGGCGTACGCGTTATGACTGACCGTAGGTTTCAGGTCCGGATTTCCCTGCGTAATGTAAAGCGGGTTGGAATAATCAATGATAGGTTGCAGATCACGAACCGAAGGCTGCTGCACGCTGCCGGAGTAATCCATGTACAGGTAGCGGTTGTTTTTCAGATCGATGTTCATATTAACACCGGGTACAACCACCGTATAGGATCGATCGACATTCATGAATTGGCTCGCGTTCTGATCCGTTGCAAACCGTCCCGAAATGTTCATTTGAATACCCGCCAGTCCGGCTCCGATGTTGAGGCCTTTGTAGTTGTAGCGAAAACCCGTACCCAGCCGGTTGTGCATAACCTGATTGGTGTAGTAGCGACTCAGCGTATCGTTTCGCCGATTACCTTCCTGCTGGTCATACACGTTGCGGTCTACCTTATCCTGCCGTACTCCGAAGTTATAAAAACTTTCCCAGGCAATTCGTTTGGTCACGGGCTGTACGTAGAACAAGCTGGTCCTGATCTGATTCTGACGATTGGTGTTGTCCGTTAGCAGGTTGAGCTGACGGGGCGGCAAAGCACCTGTTTCAGCCGGCACAAAGAATTCATTGTCCGATTTTTGCAGTCCGTCTGCATCGCCATTGTTCAGATTGAAAGTAGCACTGGCGGCAAAGCTTCTGCCTTTTTGCTTGAATTTATGCCGGTACAGGGCCGAACCAGAGAAATTGATCGTCTGGCTGGTGTTCCGGTTATCCTGCGTGGTCTGACTCGTCAAACGTCCTCCTGACCGCAGGTTTTCTTCCTGTTTACCCTGGGTATACGTCTGGTTATTGATCGTACCGTTCGCAATCAGAATCAGTGTATTGAGTGAATCGAGATTATCCTCGTACCGTAATTGTACGCGGTGGTTATCATTTTTCGTGTATTCATTAGACGTCGTATTGGTCTCGAATTCATTATCTGCCAGAATGCTCTGCCGTTTGGAAACCTGATCGATCCAGTTCCGACGCTGGTTATAGTAGTAGTTGGAGCTGAATTTTTTCTTCTTGGTTTCGTAGTTGTAGTTCAGACCCCCGGCGTACGAATTGTTGAAACCCCGGTCGCCGCCCCCACCATTCATAATGATGACGTTGCCGCCCTGAATGATGACCCCATCGCCGCCGCCGTCACTGCCGGTCAATCCTCCGCCGAAGCCAAAATCCGTTTCATCCCAACGGTAGGCTGAACTACCGTAGAAATCCTGACGGTCATCCCAGCTCATACCCGATTGATTGATATTGTTGCCGAACCCAACGACAGCAAACTGCTGCTTATCGTCGAATTTGTTGTAGTTCCCCCGAACATCTATGCGTTCGTCCGTACCCACTCCTGCTTTGATCTTTCCAAACCCTCCTCTTTTATACTCTTCTTTTAAAGCGAGGTTGACGGTTTTCTCTTTCTTACCGTCGTCAATACCCGTCGCTTTCGACTGCTCAGATTTACTATTGTATACCTGGATTTTATCAATAGTCTCGGCTCCCAGGTTCTTGGTGGCGGTTTTAGGGTCGCCGCCAAAAAAGTTCTTCCCATCGACGGTTACGCGTTTCACCTCCTGTCCCTGAGCCCGGATACTTCCATCCTGTTCAATCTGGAAACCGGGTAACCGCCGAAGCAGGTCCTCCACCGTAGATCCCGGTGGTACTTTAAAGGAGCTGGCGTTGTATTCGATGGTATCGCCACGAATGTTCAGGGGAGCTTTTGCCGTTTTCACGACTACTTCAAAGAGCTCTTTGGAAATGGGCTTCATGGTTAGCTCACCCAAATCCGTAACGGCTGCCTCGCCGGGTGTAAACTCTTTCTGAAAAGGTAAATAACCGGTGTAGGAAGTCTTGAGCAAGTACGTTCCCCGCCTCACATTCTTGAATTCAAATGCTCCTTTTTCATCCGCCCGGGCGTAGCTCACCAGAGCCGAATCCTTGGGCGTCAGTAACATAACCGTTGTAAAGGGTAAAGCAGCGTTGGTCGTATCAACCATACGACCTTTCACCACCACCCGCGTTTGGGCATGGGTACAAAAAGCCAGTAAGAGCAGACAGGCACTCAGTAGAAAGTGACGCATAGAGAAGGTTTAGATAGGGAGGCATTCAATCCGAACGCTAAAGATGAACGAGATTTTTAGTTTAACAACGAATACATTAGTTAAAATGTGTTAAAAGGAAAATAGCGTTGCCTAACGGTACTCGTGCGGAAAGATGAAAAAAGCAAAGGTAAGGTTGCATGTCATGATATAAATTTACTTTAACTCTATCTTCTTTCAATTAAGGACTATATACCCCTCTTTACAGACATAATTAAAAAACAGATGCTACTATTAAATCCTACCTTATTGCTTTCAGGAAAAATTAGAATTTAAAAGATTGTTTTTAGGGAAGGCTGTTTTTATTTTGTCGCGATTCAACTTTATCCAACGCTACTATGAAATTTTTTATTACTGGCTTTTGTATACTCTTATTTTCATTCGTTTTCTCGCCGGTACAGGGGCAAATTCAGGCCGGTGTATATGGTTCTGCTTCCATTCATGCAAAACCTTACGATAATTATAAAAGTAAAATAGGATTTGGTTTACAAAGCCGCTATTTTCTCAATCCTCACTTCGCTGTCGGCGTTTCCGTAGATCGATTATCCCAAACCTTTCGCGTTCAAACGTTGGACAACAATCATCAAGTAGTTATTGAAGGTAAGGGCAAAACTCAACTTACGCCCGTTACTGCGACGGCAGAGTATTTTTTCACTACCCAAGGCGTTCGTCCCTATGTTGGTATCAAAACGGGTGTTTATCTGACGAAAGGTAGTGGCTCTTACCGGGATACGGCCAGTGAGATTTTTAGTAATTTTAAAAGTTCCTCTTTCGGCATTGCCCCCAAAGTTGGCTTTCAAATGCCTTTATCTTCCAATTTTGCGTTTTTTTTAGAAGGTGAATACGACTACATCTTTCCGAAAGGAGCTGGAATTGCCCGGAAATATTTCCAAGCTAATTTTGGTATCGTTTATAGTATTATTACTCCCTAGATTATCGCAAATACAAATTCCCCAACGCATCATACGCCATTACTTCTTCACTTACTAATTCCCGAACAAGTAACAGAAAAGCGTTTTCATTCTTCGGGGCTAAACGAGCCACTAATTGCTGAATGGTAATGGGTCCACTCGCTAATACATCTACGATTCGTTGCTTTTCCTGCGTCATCGAGCCCGCCGTTTGCCGGGCTTTTTTTCGAGCCACGCAGGTATCACAAATCCCGCACTCGTAATCGGTAGGCTCGTCAAAATATTCGAGTAATAGCTGCGTGCGGCAACGAGTCGTGTTGCCCACGTATGCAATCATGGCCTGTACTTTGCTCAGGTCGCGGTCGCGGCGGGCCGCAATGGCCCGTACCGAAAGCGGCAGGCCAGCGGCATCGTACCGGGCCGTAATGAAGGTTAGCTGCGGTTTGGTTTTTTGCGGATCGTATTCAATTACATTTAATTCTTCCAGCCGATACAATAGCGTCCGTACTTCGGCTTCTGGTACCAGAAAAGCTTTAGCGATGGCGGATTCCGAAATAATCAGGTATTCCGTAAATAAGGCTCCGCCGTACATCCGTAACAGCAGTTTCGTGAAGCCATCAAAGCGTTCGTTGCGTACCTGAAATTCGTATAATTCGCGGCTATTGACCGTAAAATGCAGTTTGGACGGATTGTGATACGATTCACTCATCTGAATGAATCCCTCACTTTCCAGAATTTTCAGGGCGTAGTAGGTATCGGTCGTAGCCAGTCCGAACGTCGATTGAAAGTCATTCAGATCAAAATCGTAACTACTCCCCTCACCCGCTCCAATGGCCAGCCGGAAATAATTCGCCAGACATTGGTAAACCCGGCGGACAAAATCCAGTTCGGGATACTGCTGCTCTACCTGTTTAACCAACTCTTTTCCATCCCCCGGAGCTACCAGAGCTACGGCGTAGGCTTTTTCCCCATCCCGACCGCCGCGTCCGGCCTCCTGAAAATAGGCTTCGAGGGTATCCGGCAAATCCAGGTGAATGACCGTCCGCACGTCGGGTTTATCGATCCCCATCCCAAAGGCATTCGTCGCCACCATCACCCGTATACGCCCCTTAAGCCAGGCTTCCTGCCGCATGGCTCGGTCCGAGGCACTTAAGCCCGCGTGATAAAACGTCGCCGGAATACCCCGGCGGCTGAGTTCGTTGGCAATGGCCTGCGTACGGCGGCGGCTCCGGGCGTACACCACGGAGGTACCGGGGACATTGGTAAGGATTTTCTGTAAGCGTACTTCCTTATCTTCCGTCGTAATAATCGAATAGGAAAGATTAGGCCGGGCAAAGCTTTGCTGAAAATCCGCTCGTTCCGCATGGCCAGTTTTTGCACGATGTCGGCTTTGACTTCTCGTGTAGCCGTAGCCGTCAGAGCCAGCAAAGGCAGCTTGGGGAAAAGCTCCCGGAACTCAGCGATTTGCAGGTACGGTGGTCGAAAATCGTAACCCCAGGCCGACACGCAGTGGGCTTCATCCACTGCAATCAGGTTGATTTTCATTTGCTTGGCCCGTACCCGAAACAGCTCGGTTCGCAAACGCTCGGGTGATACGTACAGAAATTTCACATCACCGTAAATACAGGCATCCAGCGTATGATCAATCTGTCGGTAGCTCATGCCCGAGTACACGGCTTCGGCGTGTATACCGCGTTTTCGCAGGTTTTCCACCTGATCTTTCATCAGGGCAATCAAAGGCGAAATGACGAGGCACAAGCCCGGCTGAGCCAGGGCCGGCACCTGAAAGCAGACGGATTTTCCTCCTCCCGTGGGCAGCAGGGCCAGTACATCATGCCCAGCCAGTACTGATTCAATAATTTCCCGTTGCATGGGTCGAAAAGCATCGTACCCCCATACCTGCTTTAATAGTTCGTCAATCGTCATGGTCAAAAGCTACCTCTTTTTCCAGTTTTCCAGGCTCCTTAAATTTTGTCCAAAAATAACACGAGCTTGTGCCGCGTTTGACTATAAAATCGCGTAATTGAAAGAGAATCCTTTCTGGGTTCTTACGCAAGGGTTGTAAAAACAATTCACAGATAGAATTTGTATCGTTAGAAAGATTACCTTACTCGTGCTATGAAAAAAATTTTACTCTTATGTTTTTGCTTGGTTAGTGGACTGGCCTGGGGTCAGAGAACGTTGCCACAAGCCAAGAAAATTCGTACGACTGCTTCCTCTGACCTGATCTTCTTACCCGCGAAAGGAACCGTTTGTTATTCAACCGGTCAGACCGATAGCCGCATTGGTCCTCCACCGGAATTCCTGCGGCGACGCGGCGGACGTACCACCGCGACGACAGCCCAGATCATTGTCGAATACGAAGGTTTTTCGGACAGTGCCCGGGTCGCTTTTCAATACGCCGTAGACATCTGGTCCTCCCTGATTGTCTCACCCATACCGATTCGCGTGCGAGCCATCTGGACGAACCTGGGCGGCAACTCAAACGGTTCCATCATCCTGGGAGGTGCCCGCCCGTACGCATACGTGGCTGGTGTGCAGGGAGCCTTGAAAGCCAATACTGCGTATCCGATTGCACTGGCCGAGAAACTAGCCCGTCAGAATCTCAACGGCGATCAACCCGATATTTACTGTCAGTTTAATAGCAACAGTCAGGTAAACTGGTATCTGGGTACGGATGGAGCGGCCAACGGTTCACGGGGTCGTCAGGATCTGGTCACCGTCGTCACGCATGAGCTGGGCCACGGTTTAGGCTTTACGAGTTCTTTCTACGCTGAAAACCCAATCGGCGTCTGGGGCAATGATTCGAATTACGGCTATCCCGAAGCGTTCGACCATTTTGTAGTGAATGCCACTAATCAGCAGCTCATCGATCAAACGCTATTTAGCAATCCTTCCAACGAGCTGTACCGACAACTGACCAGCAATAACCTGTTCTTCAACGGTCCCCTTGCTACGCAACGCAATGGTGGTACGAAGCCGAAATTATACGCTCCCACCACTTACAGCGTCGGATCGAGTATTTCGCACCTCGATGAAACAACATATCGTACGGGTACGGCCAATGCCCTGATGACGCCCTCGCTGGCCCGGGGAGAAGTCAACCAGAATCCGGGCCCCATTGTCATGAACATCTTTACGGATATGGGCTGGAAATCTACCTCCATCCTGCATGAACGCCTTCGGGATTCGGAAGATTTACTCGGACGACCCATTACTTTCCGGGCAACAGTTGTTAGTGATACTACGTTGAAAGGGAACGTACGGCTTTCCTACACGATCAACGATACGACCCGGGCGAATGCGACAACTGTCAACATGACCCAGTCGGGTTCGGAATATACGTATACGCTGGCGGCGGCGAATACTCCCCGAATCATCCGTTACTGGATTACGGCCGAGGATAATTCCAACCGCGTTTTCACTAGCCCCGCCGAAGCTCCCGGCCGGGCTCTCTGGACCTTCCGCATTGGTACCGACAATACGCCACCCACCATTACGCACGTTCCCCAATCAACGATTTTATCCACAGCAGATTCGCTGATTCTGACTGCCGATGTTTTTGATGACTTTGATTTTGGTATTGATACCACTTACATTGATTATCGGATCAATGGCGTAGCTCAGCCTTCGGTACCCATGCCTCGCTTAGGCTACTACGTCACCAATGGCGTTCGCAGCAACAACATCTACGCGGTCGGCGTACTAACGTTTGCATCGGGACGAATTAAAGGCGGCGATAAAATTGAATACCGAATCGTAGCTCGTGACCGATCTAAAGCCCGTAACCAGGCTACACTACCGGCCACGGGGTACTTCACCGTCAACGTAGCGGGCGTGGGTACTGCGGTTTCGGAGTACGTCAATGATTTCAATGCGACGACCGCAGCGAATGATTTTTCGGGGAATGGATTCCAGATTACTACGCCGACGGGTTTTCTTGATGCAGCTATTCATTCCGATCACCCCTACGTCGATGGCCCCGCCAGTCAGGGTTACGAAGCGAACTATACCTATATCTTACTGAAGCCCATCCGGCTTTCGGATCAGGACCCCTTTATTCGGTTCGATGAAATCTGTCTGGTCGAACCGGGAGCCGCAGGTTCTATTTTCGGTAGTTCCGACTTCTATGATTATGTAGTAGTGGAAGGGTCAAGGGATGGTGGCAAAACCTGGGTACCCTTTGATGAGGCTGGGATGCCCGGGCCAACAACGAATGGCTCACGGCCTATAACTCGCAACTCGTCCGGGCGAATGGAGCCGAAAACTCTACCTACGTCGGTACGGCAGGTCTGTACAAACGCCGTGAAGTGAACATGCTGGGTTCGGGTTATTTCAGTCCGGGGCAGCAGGTACTGGTTCGTTTCCGCTTATTTGCCGATCAGCTTTCGCACGGCTGGGGCTGGAGCATCGATAATTTGTATATTCAACGGGCAAAACCGGTCGTTACTTCAGTGGAGCCTACGCTGCAACGGGCCACGATAGCGGTATCACCCAACCCCAGCAATACGGGTGAATTTTTGGTGGAAGCGGACTTTCCTTCAGTCACCAAATCTTTAGGTCTTTCAGTCACGAACCTGTTTGGCCAATCGCTTTATCAGAAAACCATCGCCAATCCAGGTTCCTTGCGGGAACGCTTGTCGCTGACAAATCTGCCCGCGGGTACGTACCTGATTCGCTTCCAGACGGACGCCGAAGTCATTACCCGACGGGTCGTGATTGCCAAATAAAAACCAATACGTTACCAAAAGCCGGGTGCCTTATCTCACCCGGCTTTTTTGTGCTTCTAACGCTCTTCTTTAACCTGGTGACGCGTACCTTTAAGGCACGAATTACCCTTTCTCCCATGAAATTTCTCTGGTATTGCCTCCTTTGCCTAGTCCTGCTTGGGCAGTCTTCCTGCCGCGTAAGTCGTCAGCGGTCCTCGCTTACTTCGCTGGATACGCTCTGGCAGTCGAACGCGTTTCAGCATCACCACGCCGGACTGATGATTCTGGATGCGGATACCCGGAAAGTGGTCTACCAGCACAATGCCGAACGCTATTTTGTACCCGCTTCCAACACCAAGCTTTTTACCTTTTATGCGGGAATGAAAATGCTGGGCGATTCGGTCGAAGCCCTGCGATACGTCGTTCAGCAGGATTCACTGATTTTCTGGGGTACAGGCGATCCTTCACTGCTCAATCCTAATCTGCCGAGTACCAAAGTGGTGGATTTTCTGCAATCCCGTCCGGAAAAGCTGTACTTCTGGCCCGGCAATCCGCTCCTTAAACCCTACGGCCCCGGCTGGGCCTGGGATGACTACAACGACTATTACCAGGCCGAACGAACCAGCCTTCCCGTATACGGCAATGTCGTTCGGTTTACCCGAAAATCGGCCCAATCGGTACAAGCCAATCCCAGCCAATTCCGGTATACACTGGATACATTGCGTCGGGATTTTCAGGTTCGCAGGGCGGAAACCGAAAACCTGTTTTACGGTACGAAGGCACCGATTCCCCTGCGGTATGAACAGGACGTACCTTTCCGGACTTCGACGGAAGTAACCCTGCAGTTACTCAGTGATACGCTGCAAAAACCCATTACGCCGTTACCCGCTTTTACGTCGAAAGTATATCAGCCCCTGCGTTCGGTAGCGAGTGATACCCTTTTTAAACGCATGCTTCAGCCCTCGGATAATTTCCTGGCCGAGCAGATTCTCCTACTCGTTTGTGCCAAACTCGAACAGCCTTTCGATCCCGGTACGGCGATTGATTACATCCTCAATAACCACCTAAGGGATTTGCCCGATGCTCCACACTGGGTAGACGGTTCGGGTCTTTCCCGGTACAATCTCTTCACCCCCCGCAGTATCGTGATGTTACTGGAAAAACTACTCGCCGAAGTGCCCCGCGAGCGGCTTTTCACGCTACTGGCCGTGGGTGGACAAAGTGGTACGCTTCGGAATAGTTACCGCTCCGCCGATGGAAAACCGTACCTGTTTGGGAAGACGGGGTCGCTATCCGCCTGCTACAACCTGAGTGGCTATTTGCTGACCAAAACGGGTAAAACACTACTGGTCAGTTTTATGAATAATAACTTCAACCAACCCACGAGTGAGGTACGGAAGGAAGTTGAACGCGTACTCACGGCCATTCACGAGCAGTATTGAAGCAAGCGTTCCGTACTTATTATCCGTATTTCTTACGTACTTTTGTCGCGGAAATCCACAATACATGCAGTCCCAAAAACCTTTCATTGTTGGCATTACGGGTGGTAGTGCGTCGGGTAAAACGTTGTTTTTGAAAAGCCTTTTAGCGGCTTTTCCCCAGGAACAAATCACATTAATTTCACAGGATAACTACTATCGGCCCCGGCACGAAATTCCGCTGGACCGGCACGGTGTCCATAATTTTGATCTTCCCGAGTCCATTGATTTTCAGCAGTACGCTCAGCACATTCACGACCTTCGGGAAGGGAAACTGGTGCAAAAACTGGAATACACGTTCAACAACCCGGAGATTGTTCCGGCCTTGCTGACGTTCCAGCCTTCGCCCATCATTGTGGTGGAGGGCATTTTCGTATTCTACTTCGAAGAAATTGCGAACATGCTGGATCTGAAAGTCTTCATCGATGCTAAAAACAAGGTGAAGCTGAACCGCCGGATTCGTCGCGATGCCGAAGAACGGGGTTACGACATCAACGACGTATTGTACCGCTGGGAGCACCACGTCAAACCAACCTATCAGAAATACATCAAACCCTTCCGGGCTCAGGCGGATATTGTCATTCCCAACAACGAACACTTTGAAAAAGGGCTGGACTTGCTGGTCCATTACCTGAGAATGCTGATTACTACGTCAGGAAGCTCAAATCCGGGTACAATTGACCCTGAACAGGCTCGGTAAAAAGGCTTCTCCGGAAAATTGATTTTTCAGGACTTTCAGACCACTGGCAAAATGCGTTACTTTGCAGGGCATTTTGCGGGATCAAAGAAAGCGGACGTGGTTCGCGAAGGTCACTTGCCTTCCCTCTTTCATCTCTTTTCACGACAGGAAATAACCATAAACTTTTCTCTTCTATGAGTACGATTCAGTACGTACACGCTCGCCAGATTCTGGATTCGCGTGGCAACCCAACCGTTGAAGTAGACGTTCGCACCGAAAATGGCTTCCTGGGTCGGGCTGCTGTACCTTCCGGAGCTTCTACGGGCGTTCACGAGGCGGTTGAACTTCGCGACGACGACAAGTCTGTATACTTAGGTAAAGGCGTGTTGAAAGCCGTTGAAAACGTCAATGAACTGATCTACCCTGAAATTCTTGGTATTTCTGTATTCGAGCAGAACATGATTGACAAGATCATGATCGAGCTGGACGGTACGCCCAACAAGAGCAAACTCGGAGCTAACGCCATTTTAGGCGTGTCGCTGGCAATCGCTAAGGCGGCGGCTCAGGAAGCGGGTCTGCCCCTGTTCCGTTACATCGGTGGTGTTAACGCCAACACGCTGCCCGTACCAATGATGAACATCATCAACGGTGGTGCTCACGCTGATAACGCGATCGACTTCCAGGAGTTTATGGTTGTTCCGGCTAAAGCAGAAACGTTCTCGCAATCCCTCCGTATGGGAACGGAAGTATTCCACGCCCTGAAAGGTGTACTGAAATCAAAAGGATACTCAACCAACGTAGGTGACGAAGGTGGTTTTGCTCCGAACATTCAGTCGAACGTAGAAGCTCTGGAAACGGTATTACAGGCGATTGAAAAAGCCGGTTACCGTCCGGGTGAAGACGTATTCATCGCGATGGATGCGGCCGTATCTGAACTCTACAATGCAGAAACGGGTAAATATATCTTCAAGAAATCAACGAAAGACGAACTGACGTCTTCTGAACTGGTTTCGTACTGGACGGAATGGGTGAACAAATACCCCATCATCTCCATCGAAGACGGTATGGCCGAAGACGATTGGGATGGCTGGAAAGCCCTTACCGACAGCATCGGTTCAAAAACGCAGCTGGTGGGTGACGACTTGTTCGTAACCAACGTGAAGCGTCTGGAAATGGGTATCGAAAAAGGTGTAGCCAACGCTGTACTGGTGAAAGTAAACCAAATTGGTTCCCTTACCGAAACGATCGATACCGTAAACCTCGGCAAGCGTAACAGCTACAACAACATCATGTCGCACCGCTCGGGCGAGACCGAAGATGCTACCATTTCTGATCTGGCCGTTGCTCTGAATACGGGTCAAATCAAAACGGGTTCTGCTTCTCGTTCCGACCGTATGGCGAAATACAACCAATTGATCCGGATCGAAGAGGAACTGGGTGATTCAGCGTACTTCCCCGGCTTGAAAGCGTTCTAATTCGCTGGCAGTCTTTTGGGCTATGGGCTTGGGTTCTTTTCGGAGAGCTTAAACCCATAGCCCATTTTTTTGTTACAAAGGTGTAATCCCCTCTCGACTATGTCTCGTTTCAAGCCCTCTCAATTTCGTATCCTGGCGGCAATCGTCTGGTTCGTCATGATCTGTATTAGCGACTACAGCCCCCTCAAACAGTGGGAAATGAGTCGTGAACTGGTTGCGTTGAAAGAGCAGAAGAAATTCATGGAAAAGGAAATCGTCCGGGTACATGACGAGCGAAAAGCCATCAACGAATCGCCCACATCGCTGGAAACGTTTGCCCGGGAAAAGTACCACATGAAAAAAGAGAACGAAGAGGTGTTTGTACTGGTGGATGAGCAGGGGAATCCGGTGGAGTGAGGATTTGAGGGTTGTAGGTAGGTTTGAAGGTTGAGATTGGTTTAAGGGTTGAAACCTGTAAGATTAGGTTTTAGTGCGTTGGCCGTAGTATTTGCTGCGGATGTTGAACGTTGGTAAGCTGTGTCTACCGGGCATACCCCGCATTGCATACGGGGCTAAACACATGGAACCCCTCCGGGGTTGGGGTTTTGATTAAAGAGGGACAACTGGTGCAAGTTTCCAAACTTATACCCACCATTAAGCAGTTTCCAACTGCCCGGTTTTGCAATCCGAAAGCGGTTTGTAAAGCTCCCAGGCATTGCGAATGCATAGCTGTCAAGTTCCAGATTTGTAATCTGGAACAGCGAAGAGCCTACCAGAGTATCTGAGCCCTACCGATTTATAGGATTATGGATAGTACCCCCTTGGGTTGACACCCTCTAGTCAGGAAATACTAATTGATCTATTTTCAGCATTCAAAACTGAAAACTGCCAATCGAAAACAAGACAATGATTAATGTTCTTTTTGTTTGCCTGGGAAATATCTGTCGCTCGCCGCTGGCGGAAGCTTTGTTCAAAAAAGCGGTGGAAGAACGCGGGCTATCCGATCAAATTTACTGCGATTCTGCGGCAACGAGTACCTACGAAATTGGTAATCGTCCCGATCACCGTACCCGCCGGAATGCCGAATCGCATGGATTGAAACTCGATCACCGGGCCAAACAACTCCGCAAGTCTGATTTTGTGGATTTTGATTACATCATTGGCATGGACGATTCGAACTTCGATAACATTCAGGCCATGTCTCACCAATTCAGCGGAGCGTATCCCCGTCACGAGCAGGTATTTCTCCTACGGAAATTTGATCCCCTGGTGGATACTTCCAGCATGACCATTCCTTCCCTGCCCGATCCGTATTACGAGGCGGATGAAGCTTTCGAAGAAGTTTACCAGATTGCCGAGCGTAGTACAAAGAAACTACTGGACTGGATTGTTGAGCAGCATGGCTTAACGGCTCGTCAGGGTTAAGACCGGGCTTTTATCCGCCGCTTTTCATAAACTTCTATCCCGATTCTGATTCCTTCAAATTACCTTTGCTCCGAATTCCATTGATAGGTCCATTCTCATCCCCTAAATATCGTGAGCAAAAAAGTTCTCTTAGTCATCCTCGACGGATGGGGCATTGCCAAACAAGGTGAAGAAGACCGTTCGGCGATCATTGCGGCTCAAACGCCTTTCTACGATTCCTTATTTGCGAATTATCCGCATTCTACGCTCGTCACCTTCGGCCCGGCGGTAGGTCTGCCCGTGGGTCAGTTTGGCAACTCCGAAGTAGGTCACATGAACCTTGGAGCGGGTCGTACCGTCAAGCAGAGTCTGGTACGGCTGAATGATGCCATCGAGCAGGATACCCTTCGCCACGAACCCGTATTGGTAGAGGCTCTGGAATACGCCAAGGCGAATCAGAAACCGGTACACCTCATTGGACTGGTTTCCGATGGCGGCGTACACGCCCATATCAATCACCTCAAAGCCCTTTGCAACGTTGCCAAAGACAACGGTTTGCAGGACGTATTCATCCACGCCTTTACCGATGGCCGGGATACCGATCCGAAATCTGGTGTAGGCTACTTAACCGATCTACAGCATTTTCTGCCCACTTCTGTTGGGAAAATTGCCAGTGTTACGGGCCGGTATTACGCCATGGACCGGGACAATCGCTGGGAACGCATCAAGCTGGCCTATGACGTGATGGTGAAAGGCGTAGGTCAACTAACGCCCGCCGATCAGCTGATTCCAACGATGCTCCAGTCCTACGCAGAAGGAGTAACAGATGAGTTCATCAAGCCGATCTTATTGACTGAAAACGACCAGCCGATTGCCACCATTCAGGAAGGTGACGTCGTTCTGTGTTTCAATTACCGTACCGACCGTCCGCAGGAAATCACGAAAGCTTTAACGCAGGAAAATTTCCCGGAATACGGTATGCATACCCTCGACATCCGGTATCTGACGCTGACGAACTATAACAAGTCGTTTACGGGTGTTCATGTGATTTTTGACGATTCCAACCTACCCGCTACGCTGGGTGAAATCATCTCGAAAGCGGGTAAGAAACAAATCCGGATTGCTGAAACGGAGAAATATCCGCACGTAACTTTCTTCTTCTCGGGAGGTCGTAACGAACCTTTTGAAGGAGAAAATCGACTTTTGTGTCCGTCGCCCAAAGTGGCTACCTACGATTTGAAACCCGAAATGTCGGTTTATGACGTTCGGAATGCCTTGGTTCCTGAACTGGAAAAAGGAGAAGCGGATTTCGTATGTCTGAACTTTGCCAATCCGGACATGGTAGGCCACACGGGTAGCTTTGAAGCCGTAGTTGCTGCCTGCGAATCTGTAGATGTGTCACTGAACGCCGTTGTCACCGCCGCCCGCAACAGTGGGTATTCGGTGATTGTACTAGCCGACCACGGCAACGCGGATTACATGATCAACGACGACGGTAGCCCCAATACGCAGCACAGCCTGAACCTGGTTCCGTGCATCTTACTCGACGATGATCACAAAGCGATCAAAGATGGAAAACTCGGCGACATCGCTCCAACCATTCTGGCTCTGATGGGCATTGAAAAACCCGAAATCATGACGGGAGACGTGTTGGTGTAGCAATTCGTTTTCGTTACTTGAATACTAAAAAACGTCTGGACATAAGGTTCAGACGTTTTTTTATGCCTATGCTGTCAACTATCGCGAAGTAAAACTTTGCTGTTCACGCTTGGTATTAGAAATCCGGCTGGTTTGCACAGGCAAGGCACGGGATTATAAATTTCGTTCAGATCGCTCTCGGAATTACAAATCCGAAAGAGCCGCTCCCTTCAGCTTGCTAACGCCGAAGAGGTTCCTTGTACTTGGCCTCGTATGCAATGCGGAGTATGGGTGCGTCCCGCCCGGTAGGCACAGCCT
>NZ_NMPS01000095.1:0-3995 GCF_002261125.1 Siphonobacter sp. BAB-5385
GCCACCGCATTGCGGCTGTCGTAGGTCGTTCCGCTGCTCATGGGCGGGAGGGGTTTTCATCTTCAAATACTAGCTGTTGGCTGGTTGGTTGATGTTTCATAGGTATTAAAATACAGTCGAAAACCTTCATGGGCGGCATAAAGCCGAACCCCGCATGGAATGCATACGGACTAAAAAATCAGCCATGTTTGCGGGACGAAGTACGTACGAATGAAACTATCATTTTACATCTCTAACCAGAATAAGTCTATGCCAAAGACCCTGAAACCTCTGGCAAAGCCTTATTCGGTACGGAGCAAATTTCAGATTCTTTCCAGAATTAAACGCGTACTTTGGTACTTTTCCGAAGCCCCATGAAAATTCTATTGATTGAAGACGAACCCGGATTATACGAGACCATTTCCCGCTTTCTGGGCGGAGAGGGCCACGTATGCGAGCTGGCGACTACCTACGACGAAGCTGAAGAAAAGCTGGCTTTGTACGCGTACGATTGCGTACTGATCGATATTATGCTGCCCGGTGGGAGTGGACTGGATTTACTGCGACAACTCAAGGAAAGCCATAAATCAACCGGAGCGATTGTGATTTCGGCCAAAGATTCGCTGGAGGATAAACTGACCGGACTGGACCTCGGAGCCGACGACTACCTGCCCAAACCCTTTCATTTATCGGAACTAAATGCCCGGCTGAAGTCGGTATTGCGGCGGCTGAAATTCGAAGGTTCGGATACTATGGAAGTGGGTTCGCTGACGATTGATACGGAGGCCCGAACGGTTTTTTTCAACGGGGAAGAAGTATTGCTCAACCGCAAGGAATATGACCTACTGATGGTTTTTGTAACCAATCAAAACCGCGTAATCAAGAAATCAGCCCTGGCCGAGCACGTCTGGGGGGATAACTCCGATCAGTCGGATTCCTACGATTTTATTTATTCCCAGATTAAAAATCTCCGCAAACGGTTTAGTCAGGTTGGCTACGAACTGACCATTCAAACGGTATACGGCATCGGCTACAAGTTTTCTCCCCACTGAGTATGAGACTTCTCAATCGCAGTACGCTGATTAGTACCCTGCTGCTGTTGCTGGCTCTGGTCATCAGCGGGTTATACATCTATGATCAGGTGAGTGAGGAAGTACACGACGAAATTGATGAGGAACTGCTGAACCGGAAACTTGAAATTCTCGCCGGAGTACAGTCGCAGACCGTCGTGGAAAACCCACCCCTGTACGCGGGCTTTACCATCGAACCCATTTCCAAAAGAGAGTACAAACACCTCAAGGAACATTTTGAGGACATTGAATTATACGAACTGATCGAGAAAGAGCACGAGCCGCACCGCCAGCTCGTAACCAAGTTCAAACACCGCGATCAGTACTACCGCCTCCGCATCGAAGCGTCCCTGCTCGATCTGGAAGATATGGGCGAAGTCATTGCTTACAGTACGGCCTGGGTATGTGCCGCCCTGGTTTTACTGGGCTTTCTGGTGAATTTTCTATTACAGAAACGTTTATGGCGACCTTTCTACCAGACTCTCGATCAACTGAAACACTTTCGGGTCGATCAGCCGGATGTTCTGCACTTACCAACAAGTTCAATCCATGAATTTCAGGAACTGACGCAGGTAGTAAGCACGTTGGCCGAAGTCAATCGTCGGTCGTACCAGCAGCAGAAGCAGTTTGTGGAGAATGCCTCGCACGAAATCCAGACGCCGCTCGCCATCGCGTTACACCAGGCCGAAGAACTGATCCAAAATCCGGATTTGCAGGAAAAAGACGCCCAGGCCCTGGGTCTGCTGACTGAACAACTCGAACGTTTGTCAGCCCTGAATAAAGCCCTGTTGCTGATGACTAAAATCAGTAATCAGCAGTACGCCGATGTTGAAAATGTCTCCGTGGCTCCCATCGTGCGGCGATTGGTAGGGGAGTACGAATACCTCAGCGAGGAAAAGGAATTACAGCTTGATCTGCAACTGGATGAAACAATGCAGGTACGGGCGAATGTGCATCTGATTGAAATTCTGGTTCGGAATCTGGTCCGAAATGCGATGTTGCATGCGACGGAAAACGGATCCGTACAAATTCATGTAAGCGATCAAAAGCTCAGTATTGCCAATACGGCCCGACCCATTACGGGTAAAACCGAAGCCCTGTTCGAACGCTTTGTTAAGGAAAGTCCTCAGCGGCAATCCCTGGGGCTGGGTTTGGCAATTGTCAAGTCCATTTGTGAGGCGTATCACTACACGCCCGTGATCGAAACTACTGACCATCAGTTTCAGATTACGATTCAGTTTATTCCAGATTCCTTCCAGAAAGACTCCGGAGCTTTGTGACGTAATCGTTCACAAAGCCATGAAATATCTACTGCTTATTGTTCTTTGCGGGAAAGTCTGCACCGCCGTTGCTCAGGATACGACGCAGGTTCCGCCGCCCGTAAAGCCCGTCAAAATTTCCCACGCCGAACCCCTGTACCTGGACTTGGTACGCGACCTCGGAGCCCGTAAAGGCGAGCGGGAGTGGAACGTGGGAACCAGTTTTCAGCGAAAGGCAAGCGTTTCGCAGTGGCACCCGTTCATTGAATACGAATTTGCACCCATCAACCGACTGGGACTGGAAGTGGAAATCCCCTTTCAGGTACAAAAACCGCAATTTGAAGACGGACGGCATTCGACCGTTTCCGTACAAAGTCTGAAAACCTCCGTACAATGGACCTACGCCGTGATCGAACGCTGGCAAACTTCATTGGCGGTAGGCTATACTAATGAGCTTGAACTGCAACGGGGCATCTCCGCCGAGTGCGGATTTCCCTTTGCCGTAGCCGCCAAACGTTGGGGTTCGCACGTGCATACGCTGCTGTACACGGCCTGGGGCGGCGAGAAGCAGGCGGGGCAGTCGCTGCGATCTACGGGGTATCAGGTAAACCTGGCCGTGCATTACGTCGTGGGTAAGGCCTTTGTCGGGGCGGAATGGTACAATGATCCCACCGAGCATATCCTGCGACCGCAGGTACGGTTTGCTTTGAAGAAGAATCTGTTAGTTGGGCTGGTCAGCAGTATCTCCCTGACGCACAAAGCTCCGGTCAGTTCGTTCATTCGGATCATCTACGAACCCAAACGGAGAAAGTAAGCTTAGCGAATCGCCGAAACCGGCAGGCTGGGGGCTAGTTCCCAGGGAATCATGGCATTGAACCAGCGAATTTCCTTGAAGTACCGCAGATCATCGACGGATAAGCGTTCGGGAATCAACTGACCACTCGCTAGTAAAGCCGCCCGCCGCGTGCCTTCCAGCAGGGGTTGATGAGGCGTATACCACTCCTGACCGTCGGAAAGGGCAATATTGGCGTAACTGGTATCGGTAAGCAGACCGTTTCGCACGATCAGAATTTCATCCGCCGCAGCCGCTTTCGTCAAGGACTCCAAAGCCGTACGATCGGCGAATTTGTAAGCATAGTTCAAATCTGAGGCTTCCATTAACTGGAAAGACTGAATCGCACGAATCGTATACGGAATAAATTCTACCTGCTCAATTCCTTCCGCTCCGTACAAAACCCGACAGCGGTAGATGGTCTTCGCATCCAGGGTATCGGGTACGGAAATTAGCTCTTCCAAATCCCAGCGATCCGTCACTCCAAATAAATCTTTCCGGCTTTTGTAGATGCGTTGCTGATGGTAAAACAGGTTTTCCAGTTCGCCCTCGGCTACGCGGATGGTTTCAAGTAATTGCATAGGTTTCGAGTTTGAGGGTTTGAAAGTTTAATGTTTGAGCGTTTGAAAATTAGTAGGTAGATTAATGAAATGGAAGAATTGATCGTTGCACCATGTCTAAAATTAATGACTTGTTTTAGACAGTAACAGGTCCGTCCCTGTAGATATTCGATTGTTTTCTGATAACTATTGCCAGAAGAAGAAAACCTCTCCCGCCCATGAGCAACGGAGCGACCTACGACAGTCGCAATGCGGTGGCCTAGTGCAGGCTGTCGTTAGGCGTGGAGAGGCTCAT
>NZ_NMPS01000096.1:0-5516 GCF_002261125.1 Siphonobacter sp. BAB-5385
AGCTGCTTGATGAGATGACTCACGTCCATAAACGTCTGGGCTACATCATGGGCTGAAACCTCATGAAGGTATACAGTCGGGGTAGCCGCTACATAGCAGCCAAACATCTGACCTAAATGCTCCTGCACTTCCCTAAAGGCATGGCTACTAATAAATGCTTTGGCAATCTGATAGACTTTGACAGCGTCCTGCTGTTCCTGCTGGCTAAGCGATGTGTTTTCCATCGAAGTAAGTAGTTATGAGGTTTAAAGAGAGATCAGCCCCTTAGAGAAGCCATAAGAGGCTGATCACAGGTGAATTAGTATAGGTCCATGCAGACGAGGTCTTTTAATCGCTCTTTCTGCTCAGCGAATACCTGGCTTTTCAGCCGAGTGGCTGTATCCGAAAACGACGAAGACATAAACCGCACGTGAGGCACATCCTGCAGATCGGGCCGGATCTCAATCTCCAGCCATAAATGCCAGCCCTTTTTCATGTCTAGGGGCACTTCGTTAAAGACAGGCAGATGCAACTTGACGTCATCAAACTCATACTGATCAGACATACTCTTGCGGTTGAGCATATCCGAGACTAGATCAAAGCCTTCCCGCTCGGGGCCAAAGTACTCCTGATGATTGGTGAAATACTCATCGGCTTCTTTGCAGGTCATCCACTCGGAAGTATAGAGTTTGAGATCATCGAAGATGCGGTGCCGGGTTAAATGGCCTACCACCCAAACGGACTCTCCCCCTTCGCCGGCCGTCAGATGAATCATGCCTTCGGCGTGGTGAAACTCTACCCGGGGGACGCCCTTTTGAAAGACTTCGGCGTCTTTGTACTTCTCATAGAACTCGGCTGGAAGGCTGATGTGCCCTGCTAGCTCCACGGCCCGGGTGAGGTGAAGCGAAGGATTGTTGTAAGCCACCGAGAGCGACGATACGGGAACAGATGGAGCGGATACTTTAGCTTGGTTTTTCATGTGATTAGAGAGGATTTTGGATTGTTTAGAGCATAGCTTGCCTGAATCACTGGGAGGCAGTGATAAGGAAAGGGGCTGAAAAAGAGATGGACTACTTTGAACGGGAAGTGTTATACGGACTTTCTGAAATGTAGAACTCGATGGTATCCATCAGATCAGCAATGGCCATGTAGTAGCGGGAGACGTGCTGACGTTCTTCTTCGTCCAATTGAGCGTAGTCCTTGGAGGTTGCATACCAGGAGAAAGCCCGACTGAGTTGACGCTTGAGTTCTGACATCACCATCTCATCGCGTAGCTGGGCTGCCTGACGATAAATGGTTTCAGCAGCCTTGGATTGTTCAGTTGACAGGGAGGCGGTTTGAGTTGCCATAGTGGATTTAGGGTTATAGAGTACAAAGAATGTAAATATGTATTACCAGCTGACGGCTTGCTCGACGCGATTTTCGTCAATCTCGGCATAGGCATCAATGTGCGTAGTCGAGCTGAGCCCCATCATCGTAGCTACGGTATCGCGATCAATGTTCCAAACATTTAAACAGCGATAACAGAAGGTCTTGCGAGCAATCTTGGTGCTAAGGCCCATGTGAAAACCCGCCAGGGCGTCCAAGATCTTTAAAAGCTCGTTGTTATCGTTTAAGGGCACTTTAGGAAGTTCATCAATGCTGCCGTATTTTTCAATGATTTCGATAGCCCTGGGGTGCAGTTTAATCTTGGCTTCAATGTTGGTCTTCTGACGCTTCTTGCAAATCCATAGAGCCCCTTTGCGAAGCTTGATGTGCTTAGAGGAGAGGTCTTGTCGGTCCGAGTGGTGAAGACCCGTGTAACAGCAGAAAATGAATAGATCCCGTACGTGTTCTGCTCTTTTGCGAGTGCCCGCATCATAAATCAGATGCAGGTCCAAATCTTCCAGCTGCTCGATCTGTTCCTCGGTTAGGTGGCGGAGATCCACCTCAGAATCTTCTTTGTCAATGTGAAGCCTTTCTAGAGGATTAGAAAGCAGTAGCTTACGCCGATACGCTTCGGTCATTGCTTTCCGGTAGAAGATCACGTGCTTGTAGACATGAAGTTGAGAAATGGATGCTCCGTTTCGATTGACCCGGCTTCTCAGCCAGTCCGAGAATTTCAGGACCATGGCTTCGTCGAAAGCTTCTGCCGCCATATCCTTCCTTTGAATGCTTTCCAGGAATCGCACCATATTGGTGCGTCTGACCCGGTAAGCAGTGGCCGTAGACGGCTCCCGCTCACTTGCCTTTATGTGCCAGTCAATCAACGATAGTATCGACATAAACTTGGGCTGATCGCTTTGGGCTGAGAGTTTCACGTTTTCAATGGTCATCTGCCGTCCTACCATGTTGGGATACACTGTCGCCAGCAATCGAGGCGTTAAAGTATAGCCAGCGACCCGGAGAATACCTTGAAGCTGTTCCATCTCCACTTCCAGGGTTCGAAGCTGTTTATTCTTGGCTTGAGCCCAATCGGTTTGACCTAAGAACCGCTTGAAGTTGCCGCCCCAATCATTTTTGGAGACTTTGATGTGCGTAGAAAGGTTGGCATCGGGATGGCCTTTCATTTGGATACAGAGCTTGATGGTTCCCATATCCGGTGTTTTGCTCTTGCAGAACCAGAATAGGAGGTTGGCGTTTTGAAGTATCATGAGTGTGAGAATTAAAAATTAAGGTTCGCGGCCTCTTTCAAGACGCGTTCCTTGGTGATGTTGCGATACAGCTTGAGTTCTTTCGTTGACTTATGACCGAGCATGGCTGCCGTCGTCTCATCCGACATCAAATGCTCGTTTTGCATCAAGTGTGTGAACGTCTTTCTACCCGTGTGGAACCAGATCCGGCGGTTGACGCCAATCTTTTCCATGGCAATCTTGATCATGTAGTTGACCTCCTTGTTACTTTTCAAGGGAAGCTTGTCTACCCCGCCGTACTTAGCAATGATTTGTTTGGCGACCTTGGACAAGGGCACATAGTAGCTGGTTCCAGTCTTCTGACGATTACCCTTCAAGTACTCCCGGCCCTCTACGGTTTCAATGCTAGCCTGACTAAGCAGAGTCATGTCTACGTAAGCAAGACCCGTATAGCAAGCGAATACATAGCAATCAACCGTATGCTGCAGTTTAGGAGAAAAGCTCGTGGAGGCGAGTGTTTCTAATTCCTGCTTCGACAAATGCTCCAAAAGGGGCGTCTTGGGCATGTTGATCATGTAGGCTGCGGAAGGATCATTCTCGATATGGCCATTCTTCCATAGCCAGCGAAGAAACGTCTTGACGAACTGTTGGCACTTCTGAGCGTAAGCGAGCTTGTTGCCCCTCAAAAGCATCCAGTTCTTAAAGCGTTCAAGCACATGACCCTTGACCTCTTCTACGAGTAGGTCCGATAGCTTCTCAGCCGCCATAAACCGCTTAAAAATGTTAAGCTTGTCTTCCCGGGTCTCGTGCGTTTTCACGGCAATATGCCTAGCATCCCGCATTTGGGCCGAATGCTCCAGGTAGACATCAATGAAATGGTAGACGGATAGATTGTCCGAACCTTTCTTTTTGAAGAACTTCTTAAGCGTCAGGGGCGTCAGGGGCAAGTCCTGAGCCTCATGCATGAGGTGAATGGAGCGGAGCTTGTTTTCAATGGTTCGCAGAAGCTCATTGTCTGCCTGGGTAGCCTCATCCTTCTTCTTTGACCGCTGGGCCGCTTGATCCCAATCGGACTTTTTCACGCGAATGCCGGTAGAGCCGAGCTTTACCCGGGTGCCGTTAAGGGTTACCCGCACATTCACTGCAGCGTAGTCTTTGTCAGCTAAGCTGTCGGCTCTGAGTTGGAACAGGATTCTAAATCGATTCATCATGATGGCAAGTGGTTTAAGATTTAATTTGTTTAAATTTACACAAAAACAGGTTAAAAAAAATTATTGCGGCTTATAGGTCACAATTGTTTTAATGTCAAAGTCATAGTCTTTTAAGATGTCAATCATTTTCTCCAAGGACATAGACTGTTTGTGGGTGTAGTTTCTCCAGGCGTTAGTTAACCGCCCTTTCTTCTGCTCAGCAGGGAGAGTAGGATAAACGTTTTTAATCCACCAGTCGAACGCCTCTTGAATTGATGTAAATGTTTTCATGGTTCAAATATAAAACACTTTGTTTAAATTTACACAAATAATTCAAGAAATATTTTTACTCTCTTCAAAAGCTGCGTTTCTAGCTCATAGGAAGGCCTTAACTTCTTTTAACGTATACCCGGCTTGGCTGATTAGAGGTTGAGCAGTAGCTTTCTGCCCTGAACTATTCGACCTTATGAAAACCTTTTACCTACTTACCTTCCTGGTGGTTGCCTTCTTTTCCTGTAAGCCTGACTCTAAAAATCCTGACAAAGCAGGTCAACCTCGTGAAACCCAGGATTGGCTTATTCTGACCGCCCCTGAAGAACGGGAAGTTTGGGGTGTCTTTGGCAACATTGACAGTACGTTGCTTATCACTACGGGCTATAAGATCTATTACACGCAGGATCGGGGCAATTCCTGGCAGGAAAGCGACTACAAACCAGGAAGTGGGGTGTTTGGTATTACTTCTTCTGCAGATACTCTGTATGCACTTACGGCTCAAAGGGGATATGCTCTCAACAGTATTGCGTACGCTGTGAACCCGCAATTCCAAAGCATAGATGGAGGAAAGACCTGGACCCAAAGCTTTAGCAGGAGAGCCTATGAAAGCATAGCCATTCCTCGCAATCAAACTAAAACTGCCAATGGACTAGTTTACAGCATTGATCAGGAACTTACGGCGGTATGTACCTCCTGCCCGAATTATTATCTGGAAACGCCAGGCTTTAAAACTCCACAGGGACAAAAAATACTTCTCCCTCAGAAGCATCAGCTTCAAAGCATTTATATGGATTCACAGCAACGGCTCTATTTGTCTGGATCAGCAGCCGTCTGTGGAGGAGCAGGCAATATAAGCTTCTGCAATGGCCACCGTGGCGTCATCTACATTTCTAAAAAGCCATTACCCTGATCTAGATAGGAGTCAATGAAGGAGCCTACCCGTGATAGCGAGTAGGCTTTCTTGTAATTGATAGACACAGTGGACTATATAGCTAAGTGGTTTTTGCTCGACTGATGGACTGATTTGCCTTCTGAAAGCCCTGTTTACGCCCAATTCTGCCCTTGAAAAACCTTCCAGCTATCCGACTTAGCTATCTACTATATATTGGGCCTTTACAAAGAGGGCTTGATCGGGAAGGTGGAGAATGCGGGGTTTACGGGTAGGTGCTTACGTGCGAATGCAGACACTTCCATGAATAGCAAGCATGCTTTTTACAAGTAGGCTTTGTTAGCCCTATAGCTTTGTGTACGGTTTAATCCTGCTTTCCTTGCTCTGCAAGCATTTATCAGCCCAAGGTCCCTTTTATAGGCTAGCATTAAGCTGCTCAACCTTCGTGGCCAACTATTCTACTGGTTTAAACACCTGAACGCAACTCAAGTAATGAACCCTGTACAGTTGGTTTCATTGAACAATTATGTAAATCAACAGTTTACCAAATGCTATCTTAACGCAGCAGTATGA
>NZ_NMPS01000097.1:0-729 GCF_002261125.1 Siphonobacter sp. BAB-5385
GTTTATGGACGTGAGTCATCTCATCAAGCAGCTTACGGACTGGATCCCGGACCTGCACGCAGAAGACTACATGGAGATGGGGCCGTGTCAGGTACTGGCTGCCGCTTAGGTTTTGCTGCGGGGAGGTTATCAAAACCCGTCTGGCATTGCAGGGCGGGTTTAAGGGTAGCTCGTATAGTAATAAGCGTAATTAGAAGTAGTAGGCACGGAGGGGTAGAACCATACGGGTTTGACTCCTCAGTAGTATAGTTTTCATTGACTTATGGCAAGAAATGTGGCCGTACTAGAAAAGGTAGTTAAGATAGGTTTATTTAGGCGTCAATTCCCGCCAGAAGAAAACTTCCTTTGCTACTTACTTACTAGTACGCACGATTACCGCTTGAGCTGTTCCAACCCTACTGTATTGTTATGAATGCTACTAAAGGTAGTTTATATACCTCTATTCAGCCGGATGAGTATCAGGTCTTACTTGAATCTTTCGCCCAGGCCTTCTGGGAAACCGATGCCCAGGGTATGGTCGTTACTGATTCGCCCAGCTGGCGGGCCTACACCGGTCAAACCCTGGAAGAATGGCTGGGCGAGGGCTGGGCCCAGGCAGTGCATCCCGACGATCAGTCCTACGCCCTTTCGCGGTGGCAGGAGGCGGCTCTACGGCTTCAGCCCGTAAACGCCGAATTTCGTTTACAAAGACCTGGTGGTGGCTGGCGGTGGACCAACGTGCGGGCGACG
>NZ_NMPS01000098.1:0-4776 GCF_002261125.1 Siphonobacter sp. BAB-5385
GTTTATGGACGTGAGTCATCTCATCAAGCAGCTCACGGATTGGATTCCGGACCTGCACGCAGAGGACTATAGGGAGATGGGACAGAGTCAGTCCCAGGCCGCTGCTTAGATTTTATAGTGGGGAGATTATCTAAACCCGTCTGGCATTGCTGGACGGTTTTTTAGCTCGTAAACCAGATTAGTGGCAAATAGATCATAAAAAGACCCGCCCAGCGTTCCGGACAGGCCTTTTCGGGGATTCATTCAAAACCTATTTAGTTCGGAATTTGCTACTTTCTGGATTTGCCCATATCCTTTTGCAGGCCTTCGTCAATGGGCTAAGTGCTCTCTGTGCTAAGTAGTACATCTGACGAAGCAGGCCCAAAGCCGCCACTATAGAGCCTCGCCTTGCATAAAGGAGCAGTAGCCTAGTTTGGCTAACCCACTGCTTAGCAAAGGTAGATGATTCATTTTCAAAACACTCAGGCATAATCTAACTAGATACGACCCCTATAATTAGGGTGGCATACCCGGCATCCCCCTGTTTTTAGGGGAACTAATTGAGGTACATCATAGCTATATGCACTAACCTTCGGCTAGCTACCTTTGACCCAACTTGGTTAGGAGAGGTTTGATGCTGGACTTCACCTCTACCCAATCAACCAAGGCAAGGCTAGGCTCTTCGCTGGAAGAGTCGATCTCCGTCAGTCATTTGGATTAGCAAGGGAAATAATCTCATGACTGACGGAGCTTTGCCCGACTAAAAGATGAAATGCAACCTCTAGTAACCTTCTACCTATTTTATATACTTCACCCCGGGGGTGAATCTCTCCCCAAAGCCTGCTTGAGAGTCATCTTAAGCAGGCTTTTCGTTACATGGCAGAATAGGCTGTCTGGCGTATTTAATTGCTCTGCAGTTGGGACGATCTGAAGGACCAATTAGGTACATGCAAGAGGGTTCAGAAGTGGTTACGTTGGTCGTACATAATGCGGTAGATTGATCTATAGCAAATTAAATATTATAAATGTTTATGCCCAACACCTTTAAGCTCCACTAACTTATCACACTGATTCTTTACCTTTACTAACCATAGGTTAATAACCATGCGTATCTCGCATTAACTCTACTTTAACTATCCCATAATCATAGGCTAAGCCTAATATGAATGACTTTACCTACACTGGCACTCATTGTAGACGATGATGATGACGACCGTTTTCTGTTAGAGAATGTGATCAAAAGAACAACTCCCGATTGCCAAGTAGCCTTTGCACGAGATGGCCAGCACGCTTTGGAGGTGCTCGCATTACTGCCTAGTTGCCCGACATTTATTCTTTCGGATTTAAACATGCCGCGGATGAACGGTCTTGAACTTTTAAAAGTGTTAAAAGCTTCTAAAAAATGGCAGTTGATTCCGGTAATTTTATTCACTACTACCCCTACAGCTGAGACCATTAACGAAGCCTATCGTCTCAATGTGAATGGGCTGGTGGGCAAGCCTTCTAGCTTCTTAGAACTAGAAAAAGTTTGGCATGAAGTATATACTCTTTGGGGAGTCTTGGCGAAAAGGCCTCGCTAGTAAGTAAGGTATAATAGGCTTACATAAGCACAAACTACTTTCATCAACATGCAAAGTCAGACTGGTTTTGCATGCTATTGCTTTGACCTTTCTTGATGAATGGCAAGAAATAAGCCTAGATTGAAAAGGACAATTGAATATACGTTTACTTAGCCCTAATTCCCGCCAGAAGTGCTTTACTTTATCTGACTACTACGTACGCAGATTATTTCTCTCATACCTCCAACCTATGAGCAGCACGAATAGCAACGAGCAGGGCTTCACCTCTGCCGAAGAGTATCAAATGTTACTGGAATCCTTTGCCCAAGCTTTTTGGGAAACCGATGCTCAGGGGCTGGTCGTCACCGATTCGCCGAGCTGGCGGGCCTATACCGGTCAATCGGTGGAAGCGTGGCTAGACCAAGGCTGGACAGCGGTAGTTCATCCCGATGATCAGGTATACGCCCTTTCGCAGTGGCAGGAAGCGGCCAGACAGCTACAGCCCGTAAACGCTGAGTTTCGTCTGCAACGGCCTGGGGGTGGTTGGCGATGGACCAACGTTCGGGCTGTTCCCATTCTCAACGCCGACGGAAGCGTGCGAAAATGGTTGGGTATCAATATTGATATTCAGGACAAAAAAGAGATCGAAGCAGCCTTGCAGCAAACGCAGCAGGCTTATCAACGAGAGCTTGAAGAGCAGGTAGCCGAACAAACCCGGGAATTAGAGGAAAGTCGGGCCCTACTCCAGTCTACCCTGGATAGTACCCTAGATATGATCCAGGTGTTCAAGGCCGTCCGCAATCAGAAGGGAGAAATCGTTGATTTTGTCTGGACCCTTAACAATCAGAGCAGCAAGCGACAGTACGGAGATGTGATTGGAAAGAGCCTACTCACGCTCAACCCTGGCGTAAAAGAAGTAGGCATCTTTGACACGTTCAAGCAGGTCTGTGAAACGGGCATCGCGGATCAATCCGAACGTCATTATGTTCATGAACAGTTTGATGGCTGGTTTGATCAGTCCACGGTAAAGCTAGGGGATGGAGTGGCGACGACGACCACTGACATTACCCGCCGCAAGAAAGCAGAACAGGAGCTAAAAGACCAGGCGTACTTTATCACCAGCGTTACTGAAATGATGCCCGATGTAGTGTCGGTCGTAGAACTGCCCGCTAGAAAGATCATCTATGCCAATCGCGATACCATGTCCTGGCTCGATTTCAACCCTGATGAAATCACTAGTTTATCTTTTCAGGACCGGACTAAACTCTTTCATCCCGATGATCTGCCCGCTATCCAGGATTTTTATGAACGCTTTAGTTCACTTCAAGACCGGCAAGAAAACAAAGTTGAATACCGGCTTAAAAACAAGAAAGGGGAATGGGTGTTGCTCTCGCTTCGTGGCCAGGTATTCAACCGGGATGGACAGGGCAATGCCACCCAATTGTTATTAGTTGGACAGAATATAACGACTCAGAGGAGAGCCGAAGAAGAAATCCTACGCCTAAAGGATGAAGTGGCTCAAAAAGCTACCAATAAGTACGAAGCCCTCTTTAACGCCATTGACGAAGGCTTTAGCTTGCTTGAATTGATTTTTGATGAGCAGGGAAAGGTGGTTGATTATTGGCACCGAAAAGACAATCCGGCCTTTACCCGCATGACTGGCATTCAGGATCCAGTCAATAGACGCATGAGCGAGCTGGTGCCTAATCTGGAACCCGAGTGGCATCAAATGCTGGAAGAAGTCTATTACACCGGTCAATCCATTCGTACAGAATATCCGGTACATCAACTGGGTCAGTGGTATAGCTGCTATCTTTCGCGAGTAGGCAGCAAAGGCAGTCCATTCATTGCTTGCGTGTACGACGATATCACCGAACGCAAGCGGATGCAGGAGCGGCAGGCTTATCTGTTATCACTAAGCGATGCCCTACGTCCGCTTTCGGACCCGCTCGCCATTCAACAGGAGAGCCTACGTTTGCTATGTACCCAGCTCAAAATCCCACGAGCCATCTACGCCGAAACAAGAGACCAGGAAGGAACCATGCTCATTACGGCTGAACAGGTGGAGGCAGGGTTCTTACCCATGAAGGGGGAAATCGTGCATTTTTCTGATCTCGCACCCGAAGCCCCGACAGAAGCTTTGCTGGGCCGTCCCCTCTGGCGTGAAGACGTGTTCAGTGAAGAGCATAGCCCAGCACGTCAAGCCGGATATGCGGCATTCCAAACGCGTTCCTGGGTGATGATTCCACTCGTTAAGCAAGGACGGCTAGTGGCAGAACTTACGGTTCATCATTCCGAACCGCATGCGTGGACGGCCGAAGAGATTAGCCTCATTGAGCAGACTACCGACCGTACTTGGGCCGCCGTAGAACGAGCCAAAGCTGAAGAAGCTTTGCAGGAATCAGAAAAACGCCTGCGATTGACAATTGAAGCCACTCAACTGGCTACTTGGGAGTGGAATTTGGAAACCAATGAGGTCTACTGGAACGAGCAGCACTTCCGGCTCTTTGGTATGGAGCCGAAAGCCAATCCCCAGAACCCGGAGGAGTTCATGCGTCATGTCCATCCCCGGGAGCAGGAGCGAGTGAAATCCCTACTCGAAGAAGCCATCGCCGAACGCAAAGTCTATGATGCTGAATTCTGTGCCATACGGGAGGATGGCTCGAGTCGGTGGATGAGCGGTTATGGACGTATCACCGAAGAGCGGGACGGCCAGCCCCTTCGCATGAGTGGCGTCATGTTTGATATCGATGAACGACGAAGGGCTCAGGAGTCTCTGCACCAAAGCGAATCCCGGCTACGAGCCATTTTTAAGAGTGCCAAAGACTACGCCATTTACACCACCGACTTGACCCGGCACATTACTTCCTGGAACCGTGGGGCTGAGGTCGTCTTTGGTTACAGTGAAAGTGAAATGATGCAGCAGTTAGGGGACCAGCTCTATTCCCCGGATGATCGAGCACAAGGCATCCCGGAAAACGAAGCTAAAAAAGCGATCCGTGAAGGAGAGGCCGAAAACGAGCGTTGGCACATTCGAAAGGACGGTTCCTACTTCTATGGATCGGGGGTGGTAACGCCGCTCCGTAATGAGGACGGTATGATTGTGGGGCTACTTAAAGTAATGCGAGATTTAACGGTTCAGAAACGGGCGGAAGAAGGGCTGAAAGAAGCAGATCGGCGAAAGAACGAGTTTCTGGCCATGCTAGCTCATGAACTGCGGAATCCCATGGCTACGCTT
>NZ_NMPS01000099.1:0-52728 GCF_002261125.1 Siphonobacter sp. BAB-5385
GGGGAGTACGATTCGAATCGTACTCCCCGTTTTGGTTACTCGGGTAATTCGGCGGCGTTAAACCAGAAACCGGCCAGTTGTTGGATCAGGGCAAGCGTTTCGCGGTACGTATTGGGTTTCACCAGATATGAGTTGGAGCCAAGCTGGTAGGATTCCTGAATATCAAAAGGCGAACGTGAGGTAGTAAAGACAATTACTGGAATGGATTTTAACGAATCATCCGCTTTTATTTCGGACAAAACCTCCTTCCCATTCTTGCGAGGCATATTCAGATCCAGCAGAATCAACCCAGGCCGAGGACTTGATTCAGGATCTGCGTATCGACCTCTTCGTTTGAGATAATCGCAACATTCTTCTCCATCCGCCACAAATCGTAGTTTAACAGGATGATAGTACTCTTCCAGAGCATCTTTAAATAAATCCTGATCGTCGGAATCGTCATCTGCCATCAGCAGAACGAAATCCAGAGGTTTTTTCATGCGGAAAGGATCGCTGATTCGCTAGTCATCCCCTATCGATCCATAAAAAGGGCACCAGTGGAATTTTAACTAATCGCTGCACAAAACTGTTTAGGAAGCGTACAAAAATAAAATCCGGCCGCCAGACCGGATTTTGCACTACCGTAGTCGCCTGTACGTACGTCAGACTAATTGGTGTTTGTACGTGTGTTGTCTCCGTACATCTCATGCGACGGATACGGCTTCATGATTCCATTTTCACGCGTATCCAGTTGCTGAATTTCGTCGAGTTCGTCATCGCCGATGACAATATCCGAATCGGTTGAAAAATCCTCGTCGATGACGGGCTCTTGCTCTTCCGTAAGCTCTTCGTCCTCATCATCGTATACTGTCAGATCTTCCTCTTCGTACTCCTCATCGTCCAGATCTTCAACATTTTCGTCCAGTTCATCTTCGTCTGGATCGGGAGCCAGGGACGCTCGAACGTCTTCTTCGATGGCCTCATTAGGATTAATCATAGCTGTGTATGTTTAGAAAGTTGATAATTTATTCGATGCGAGTAAGCTGGTCTACGGCAATTTCCCCCTGATCGGTAAGGAGCACTAACGTATTACGACCCTGCTGCTGACTCTGTCCCATCCCCAGCACAAAATAGGGTGCGGTACTATATCGTTCACCGGAGTTCAGAGCCAGTAAGGATTGTTCAGGATAAAATACGTAGGAAATTCCGTTTTGTGTTCCTTGCCAGCCACCCGTGAGTGTCTTTTCGGGCTCGGTTGTCTCTGCCTCTTCCGTTGCTCTCAGGGGTTGTTCCTGGCGGGCGTAGGCCTGAGCGGCAGGCACTTCGGCATAGGCGGACGACTGAGCCGCCAGTGGAGCCAGTTGTTCGATTAATTCGGTTACGCGGGCTTTCAGCGTATGATTGTTCCAGTCACCGATCATGAGCATTCCATGTTGCCATTGACCCTGACCGCCCAGTTCGGGTGAGCTAAATTGTACCTGTTTGCCCTGCGAGCGTACTAATCCATCCCAGATATGTTGTACGACCGGCAAACTGAAGCCAAATCGCTGAGCCGATTCTTCCAGTATCATTGGTGTTCGTTCTGCCATATGCCTTATTTTTTCTTCAGACACAGAAAAATTTGTACCAATCGTGCCTCAAAAGGGCTTTGTTTTCCTAAAAATCAAGCGTTATTGTCGTTAACAAACGCTAATGTTTTCATAGTCAGTTACTCGTATCTGGCGTTACCGGGAAATTTTAGAAGCAATGCTTTGCTTCCGCACCGTGCGTGGAATCCAACTCCTGGGCGGTACTGGGTACGATCTGCCCAAATACACGCCGTACTGTCGCTGCTCGGCAGGTCGCATTCGCCAGGGTTCGTACAGAAAACGTGGCGGCAGATGAGCCAGTTCCGGCAACCAGATCCGCAGAAAGTGTATGACATCCGGTAAGGTACGAGCCTCTTTTACTGGATTTAGAAATTTCCTATTCGCACGCCTACTTCGATAGGCATCCATAAGCATCGGATCAAAGTCAAGGGATTGCCGGGCCATCCACTGCCAGCCTTCGGCTTCGAACTCAGGCAGGCGTTGCCGCAGTACCGAAGTCAATAGCTCTCGTAACCGGGGAATGAGATAACCCGTTTCGAGCAAACAACGCATCGCGGCGTCTACCAGCGGCAGACCTGTCTGCCCTGTTTTCCAGGCTTCGAACCGGTCGTCATCCTCCCGTCGCTCCGGAAGGGAAGCAACAGCAGGTTCGTACCAGCGAGCCTGTAACCGATCGTGTAGCCAGAGTTTTGCTGAAACAGTTTCAGGTCATGGCTGTAAAAGCCCTCCTTAATGGCTTTGGACGACGCCTGATACACTTCCCGAACCGAAAGGTTTCCCCAGGACAAATAAGCGGACAACCGGCTGGCATTATACCGACTCAGGTACGGGTTATCTTCCGCCCGGCTGTATTGCACCGACCGGATTTTGATAAAACTCGTCAGCCACTCCCGAGCCTGCGTAAAGCCGCCACGTTGGAAATGGAAGTCGCGAATATGAAAGGGATGCAAGTCATCCACGGCGGACAGATGTTCCGTAAAGCCAGCCCCGAGTGATACGGTTTTCAGTTGCGATAAGTCGAGCGGTGGTATGGGTTTTCGCATCACCTGCTGCCAGCGGCGTTTGCCGTCGGCTTCCTGAAGGTCCGCTCCCGAGACTTTCGGGAAGCGTACCCACTCTACTCCTTCGTTGTGACAATATTCCTGAATGGCCTGGTTGCGTTGGTGAAGCACCGGCAGTCCGGTTTCTTCATACGAGAAAATAGTTTCTACGCCGTACCGGCGGTGCAGCCGCTGCAGTACGGCCAGGAAGTCATTCCGAATAATGTGCAGGGTGTGATGCTGCTGCTGAAAAGCCGCCGACAACTCCTGAAGTGACTCCCGGATAAATCGCCCGTGGCGTTTATCAAAATGCGGATCTTTTAGCAAGAGCGGTTCATAACAAAACAGCAATACTACTGCCTGTCCTTCTGCCAGAGCCGCCTGTAGCGGAAGATGATCCGACCATCGTAAATCTCGCTGAAACCATAAAATATTCATACTGATCCTGCCATTCTATTCGCTGAAAACGAAAGAAGTATACCAACTCGAGCCATCGAAAGAAAGGCTCATTCATATAGAATTTGACCGTCTGGCCGTTTTAGCTTTGTTTTGTGAATAAATTTAGAACATACATCGGCCGATGCTTCGACGAATTCTCCCCCTTTTGTCCCTGATTTTCATTACGTTGCTTGGTACAGAAGCTTCTGCTCAGGTGCTACACCTCAAGCCTCACTATGGTTTAAAAGCCGGGCTTACTTCAGGTTATACCATTCGCAGTCCGAAAGGCGACGTTGTTTCCCGCTTTAATTCAGGCCTGCACCTTGGTGGGTTTTACCGCCAGCGTTTCAATAAATTTGTGATTCAACCAGAAGTGGTTTTAACGCAACGTGGCGGTGCTCTGAAAGCCAATAATGTCGTCACCCGTAACTCCTTCTACTATGCCACCGGAGCCGCCGTATTTGGCTACGTTATCACCGAAGGATTGACCCTGGAAGCGGGTCCGGAGTATGCCTACGCCATCAACGGCCCGGAAAGTACGCCCCGTGGACCTAACAACCGCAGTGACTACGGATTTACCGCTGGTCTTCGGTATGACTTCATGGATGCTGCCGACAAGATTAGCCTGAACTTACGCTATAGCCGTGGTTTTAATAATGTGATTACGACCGAACCCGGTGTAAATTTCTACAATCAGGCCGTTCAGATTTCGCTGATTTATAATTTTTACAAAGAGTAGTCGTTATTCAGGAAAATAAAAAGAATAAAAAAGACGCCCGTAGGATGCAACCTGCGAGCGTCTTTTTACATCTGCCCCCCGGAGCCTCCGCCTGCGTTTCAGCAATGGCACGCGTTTGGTACGATTGTAGATTTTGGGAGAGGAAATACGGGGTTTCATCCTCTAAAATCTGATACTAGCCATGAATACTCGTCGAAAAGCAATACATTTGTTTACAGTAACATTTGCCAAGGGCAATTCTTTATTCTGCATGACAAAACGATTAATCATAGCACTTTCGGCCCTTCTGCTTGTGGGTTTATCCGCAGAGCACGGCATGGCCCAGGGGCAAGTTAAAGCGATTCAGTTCTCCGGCGTAGTTGTGGGTGGAAAGCAATCCGAAGTTTTGCCCTCCGCTACGATCAATATTGCCAACACGGGCCGGGGTACGGTTACCTCCAATAATGGTTTCTTTAACATTCCTGTTTTTCCGGGTGATAGTATCATCTTTAGCTATACGGGTTATCGCAGACAATACCTGGTCATTCCGAAAAACTATAACGAGCCCTCCTACTCGGCCAAGATTCAGTTACGGGAGGATGCCATTACCCTGCGGGAGGTGAAAGTTTATCCTTTCCGCAATTTCGAAGAGTTCAAGAAGGAATTCCTGACCATGAACTTACCCGATCAGCAGGAACGCGAAGCACTGGCTCGCAACATGGATCCCGATTACTTACGCAGAATGGGAGCCATGCAGGGCTCAGGTGTAAACTCTAGCTTCCAGGCTTCTCAGAATCAGATTAGCAACTACAACGCCAACAAAGGTTTTGCGAGTACCATCCCTTTCTTCAATCCGCTGGCCTGGGCGAGCTGGATTAAATCAGTGAAGGATGGAGCCCTGAAAGACAACTCCTGGAAGGAAATCTACAAAGACGCTCCTACGCTGAATACCAACCGGGATTCATACATCCGGCAACAACGTCGAAACAATTAAGGGTTTAAGAAGCTATATTTTAGGGAGGCTGGTTCGTGGAATCAGCCTCCCTTTTTTAGACCTTTATTCGCCAATTCACTCGTCTTTTCTTTTGGTAAGTCGCCTGAACAGCTCTTGTACTAATCCGCTATAAAATAGGTTTATGACGCTACAGGCTCCATTTTCCCTGTCAAAATAACAGAAATCGTAGAAATAGGTCTACATAATTCTGCCAGTTTGGCTTGAGTCTTCTTCTGGAAAGGTGTTTTTCTATATAAGGGAAAAACCCATAAAGCCATGAAACCGCAAATCTCAGTACCGAAAGAAATTCTCGCTAATATAGACTTTGCAAATACGTTGAACGGTGGTCGGACTGAATCATTAGTCTGGGTAAACCGCGGCGAGGCGGGCTATGAAGTATTTGTAAAAATGCCAGGCGTTGATCCTGATGACTTACAGGTTGATATTGAAAACGGCCACTTATGGCTGTACACCCTGCACCCTGTATTGAAAGTAAACGAAGAGGAAGAAGTAGAAAGCTTCTTACCTTACACGGTGGGCGATCTGTTGATTCCGAGTGACGTAGACGTCGAACATATTTCGGCTCGTTACCGCAACGGACGTTGGCGAGTATTCCTTCCTTTCAGCGAAAATGAAGGATTACAACGTCACATTGATCTTGATTGGGAATAAGTAATTGTTTGGTCTTTCTTTTGGACTGGGATTGCTTAGAAATACGTTAACCTATAAGAATATCTGCCAACGCTCTGAGGGGCGTTCAGACTCATAAAAAAAGAGGCTTCTAGTAATTAGAAGCCTCTTTTTTTATTCCTTCCGGTCAGCCGATTCCTTTCGATCGGTCATTACAGTATCGGCAATCGGGACGGGTTCTTCATTTTTCACTTCCTGCTCCTCGCCGCCCTCATCGTGGGCCATTTCGTAGCTTTCCTTGAGGTTTTCGGCTTCAGCTACCGGATCCTGTACCTGACGGTCCATGTCCTCATCGCGAAGGGGATAGCTTACGCCCGGATCACCCTGACCGGGGTCGGTGCTATAGCCTTTTTCCGGGTCACGTTTTTCCAGAGCTTGGTAATGATGCTTGTGCTGATTATCTTCCTGCCACTCCAGATCATGCTGGGGTTCTTTGCGGGGATTTTCTTCCTGATTCGTATTCATGACAATATCAATAGTTCGTTTCCCTAAGAAAACGAAAAGACTATTCCAGCTTCCCGCCCCTATGCATTCGGAAGTGAGGCTACTTTTGTACTTTTGCAAAAAATAGGTTCGCTGGAATAATTTGTAACGGACAACTCAATAACGATTAACTACTTAGTATGGGAAGAGCTTTTGAATTCCGAAAAGCCCGTAAGTTCAAACGATGGGGCCAAATGGCCAAAACCTTTACCCGAATCGGTAAAGACATTACGCTGGCGGTAAAAAGTGGTGGTTCTGATCCCAACTCCAACTCACGCCTGCGGGCCATGATTCAAAACGCGAAAGCGGCGAACATGCCCAAAGACAACGTAGATCGGGCCATTAAACGAGCGACGGCGAAAGATCAGGAAGACTACAAAGAGGTAGTATACGAAGGCTACGGCCCGCACGGTATCGCCGTTTTGATTGAATGCACGACCGACAACACCAACCGGACGGTAGCCAACATCCGTAGCTACTTCAACAAGCTGGGTGGTAGTCTGGGTACGTCTGGGATGCTGGATTTTATCTTTGATCGTAAATCCGTATTCAAGATTGCCAATAGGCCGGGCCTGGACATTGAAGAGCTGGAACTCGAACTGATTGATTTCGGTGCAGAAGAAGTATTTCTGGATCCAGAAACGGATCAGGTCATTATTTACGGCGAATTTACCGCTTTTGGTGGCTTACAACATTTCTTAGAAGAGAACGGTTACGAAATTCAGGGAGCCGATTTCGAGCGTATTCCCAACGATACGAAAGAACTCTCCGAAGAAGAAGCCGCTGACATGGATAAACTGATTGAACGTATCGAGGAAGACGACGACGTTCAGAACGTGTATCACAACATGCGTTAATCGGTACTGATCGATACCAACAAAAAGGGCGGTAACTCTGGTTTACCGCCCTTTTTGTTGGTAGTATCATCCGCAGAAGGCTCTACTTATTCAAACGTTCAAACCTTCCCCCTACTTCACCGCCTGCTGACTCTTATCATCCGGTTCAAAATCCATCACAACGGAGTTCATGCAATAGCGTTTGTGCGTAGGAGCCGGACCGTCATCAAACAGGTGACCCAGGTGACCGCCGCAACGTCCGCATAAAACTTCAATGCGGTTCATCCCGTGGGAACGATCTTCCTTGTACTCAACGCTGTGCGGCCGCATCGTTTCGAAGAAGCTGGGCCATCCGCAACTGCTGGCAAATTTCGCATCTGACTTGAACAGGGCATTGCCGCAAGCCGCACAGTAGTAGGTACCACGGCCCGTAAAGTTCCAGTACTTACCCCGGAAGGCCCATTCAGTGGCCGCTTCCCGGGCTACGGCATATACTTCGGGTTCGAGTACTTTTTTCCATTCGGCATCGGATACGTTCAGTTTCGTGGTATCGGTGCGGGAATAATAGGGATTCTTCGTTTTTACGTCCATTTTCTTGGGCTTCTTATCCTGTGATTGAGATTGGCAACTGCCCATAACAACCATGGTACAGACCATAAACAAACTCAGCAGCGTTGCTTTCATAGCCGGTTTTAGAAAAATGTTATGCCTTTAGTACTTAAACCCTAAACGATAGGGCAACGTTCGGGACTGCGTAAGTTTTTTGATGCCCTGAAATATCCCTCCCCATACTAAACCTAGCCCGAAGTTTTACGTTTATAGTTCCGTACCATGGGACACCGCTTTTAGAGAAACGGTCCACTCACTATCGCATCTTCATGTCTTCACGTAAGCATAAAATCGAGCGTAAAAATCTGGGAACTTCACCCGGTACGCTTCAATACATAGGATTGCCCCTTGATAATCAAATTAAAATTACCCGGATTGATTTTACGCTGGAAGGGCATCAAAAGAAAATTGTACAGAACTATTCCGAAGCCAGCCCTTCGACAACGGGGATCACCTGGCTGAATATCGACGGCATTCATAAACCCGAAGTCATTGCTGAAATCGGTCGCCTGTATCAGCTTCACCCGCTCATGCAGGAGGATATTCTAAACACGCTGCAAAAACCCAAGTTTGAGTTTTTCGGGGAAAATACTCTGTTCATCGTGTTGAAGTGGCTGGAATATAATCCTCACACGCGTGAGGTAGAACCCGAACACGTAGCCCTGGTACTGGGTCCTCGCTGGGTGCTTTCGTTTCAGGAAGAACGGAGCCGGGATATTTTTGAAGTCATTCGAAAACGGATTGAAGCCGGTGCTGGCAAAACGCGGCAAAATGGGGCGGACTATCTGCTGTACGCCCTGGCAGATGTGGTGGTAGATCAGTATTTCCGGGTACTGGATTGCGTGGAAGAAAACCTGGATCGGCTCGAAGAGGCCCTGTTTAAAAATGCCGAACAGAAGCACCTTGAAGAGATTTATACTGTCAAACGCGAACTGGGCGTGATGCGGAAAGTGGTTACGCCACTACGGGAAATTACCCTGAGTCTTTCGCGGGAAGCTCCCCTGAACGGGCAGTCGCTGATTTCAGCCAATACGGAAATTTATCTGCGGGATTTGTACGATCACATCAATCAGGTAAACGAAACTGTAGAACTCTACCGCGACCAGATGACCAGTTTGATGGACCTCTACAATTCGACCATTAGTAACCGGCTGAACAATGTAATGAAAGTACTGACCATCATCTCGGTCATCTTCATGCCATTGACCTTCGTAGCCGGTATCTATGGGATGAATTTTGAATACATGCCGGAATTACACTGGCGGTACGGCTATCCCTTCGCGATGGGTCTGATGGCGGTGATGGTCGTGATCATGCTACTCTGGTTCCGGCGAAAACGCTGGTTGTAGCAACGTTTTTGTTGGTTCCTTCGTTGCTTTCTTTATACATTACGGACCCGTAGTAACGCCGGAATTTCATTATCGTATCGTTTTTATTCGCAGTACATGACCATTTCTGCTCGCTATTTACTTACCGACAGCCGTCAGATTACCAGTCCCGCTGATTCTGTATTTTTCGCCATTCGGGGGCCGCACCACGATGGACATACCTTTATTCCTGAGTTGTACCGAAAGGGCGTTCGGGAATTCGTTATTGAAGAGGCCCAATTTCAGACGCAGGCTTTTCCGGAGGCTCAGTTTCATGTAGTACCCAATGCCATTCATGCTTTGCAGAAAGTAGCTGCCGGGCATCGTCGGGCTTTTTCTATTCCCGTGATTGGCATTACGGGTTCTAACGGCAAAACCATCGTAAAAGAATGGTTGGCTCAGTTGCTTAGTCCGGACTTTGTGATTTGCCGAAGTCCCAAGAGTTATAATTCCCAGTTGGGCGTACCGCTGTCCGTGTGGTCGCTTGACGCTCATCATACGCTGGGCATTTTCGAAGCGGGTATTTCACAGCCCGGTGAAATGGCTCATCTGGAAGCGGTAATCCAGCCTACCATTGGCATTTTCACCAACATTGGTACGGCCCACGACGAAGCATTTCAGGATCGCCGACAGAAAATCCGGGAAAAGCTGGAGTTATTCCGTCACGTCAAAACTTTCGTGTACTGCCGCGACTTTACGGAAATCAAGGCGGAATTGCCCGACTTTCTGCCCGCGGATTGCCAGATTCTCGGCTGGTCGAAAACCGAAGCCTGGCATTCCTTCACTACCCAGAGTAACATCAGTCAGGCCTGGTGGGAAAACCTTAACCACTGCATTGTCCTCTTACGGCATTTTGGAATTTCAGAAGATGAAATTCAGCGACGCATTTACGCCCTGCGTCCCGTATCGATGCGGCTGGAGTTGAAAGAAGGCATCAACGATTGTTATCTGATTGATGACAGTTACAATAATGATCTGGCTGGTCTGAAAATGGCCCTGGATTTTCTGTCGAATCAGCACGAACGTCCGCACAAAGTGGTCATACTTTCCGACCTCCTGCAAAGCGGGGTAAACGAGAGCGAGTTGTATACGCAGATTGCCCAGTTGCTGAAAGACAAAGGCGTAAATCAGCTGATTGGCATCGGCGAAGCCCTGCAACGCAACCAGATGGCCTTTGCTCTGCCCGCGAAGTTTTTTGAAAGTACCGAAGCCTTTCTGGCGAAATACCGTACTTCTGATTTCAGTGACAGTGTCGTGCTGGTCAAAGGGGCCCGTACCTTCCATTTTGAAGATATTATTCGGAAGCTTTCGCTGCGAACGCACGGAACCATTCTGGAAGTAAACCTGGATGCTTTATCCCATAACCTGAATTATTTCCGGGAAAAAATTGGTCGTCAGACCAAAATCATGGTCATGGTGAAGGCCTTTGCCTACGGAAGCGGTATCGAGGAAGTGGCGAATCTCTTACAATTCCACCGCGTCGATTACCTTGCCGTAGCGTATCCGGACGAAGGCGTTCGTTTGCGTAAAGCTGGTATTCAGCTGCCCATTCTGGTTTTGAATACCTCGCCGGAAAATTTTCAGCAGGTACTCGATTACCAGCTGGAACCGGAAATTTACAGTCCCCGCCACTGGCAGGAATTTGTTGATTTTCTCGGCGACCGTCAGCTTTCCACTTCCGTTCACATCAAAGTGGATACGGGGATGCACCGACTGGGTTTTGAAGAAAAACATCTGGACTGGCTAACCGATCAAATCAGTCAGCATCCGGAAATTCGCATTGCTTCCATTTTTAGCCACCTGGCGGCCGCCGACGAAGCCGAGCACGATGCTTTCACGCATCAGCAAATTGCCCGGTATACGTTTATGGCCGACCGCATTACGGCTGTTCTCCCCTACCAGCCCATTCGGCACCTGGCGAATTCGCCGGGACTGGCCCGTTTTCCCGAAGCCCGCTTCGACATGATTCGGCTTGGCAAAGGGTTGTACGGTACGGCGGTCTTACCGGAGGATCAGGAAAACCTGAAAACGTAGGTACGCTTAAAACGGTGATTTCGCAGATTAAGGAAGTCCCCCAAACCGAAACGGTTGGCTACGGTCGCCGGGGCGTATTATCCCGGGATTCCCGGATTGCCACCATTGCCATTGGCTACGCCGACGGCTTTGATCGTAAATTCAGTCGGGGTACCGGTAAGGTATTGATTCAGGGTCAGTTATGCCCTATCGTCGGCAATATCTGCATGGATATGAGTATGGTGGATGTTACGGACATTGACTGCTCGGAAGGGGACGAAGTGATCATCTTTGGGGATTACCCCTCCATTCGTGATCTGGCTTCCTGGAGTGGTACCATTCCCTACGAAATTCTGACAAACGTAGGCGAGCGGGTCAGCCGGGTTTTCTACCGGGAAGGTAATTAAAAGCGAAGGCCCCCGGCAACATTGCCGGGGGCCTTCGCTTTTAGCTCGTTAAGGTTTTCGGTTCTTCACCGTATCTACGTTCTTCTTTTGATCTTCTACCTGCTGGTTTACCTGTTGTACATCGCTGTATAACTGCACACTATCGGCCCGGAGTTGAATCAGCTCTTTTTCATTGTCTTCGAGTCGCTTTAGTAATTTGATTTTCTCGGAGTGATTATCTTTCAGATTACGAAGGTTCCGATCTGATTTCCGTACGACCTCCCGTTGTTTGTCGCTGGCTTCTTTGAGGCCTTTATCCGCCTCGGCTACCTGCGACTGGTAATCAATGTCTTTGTGGAAATCCCGCAGAATATCCTCTACCTCCCGTCCGTAATTGTTGGTACTCGAAGCGTATTCATAATTGCCGAGATCAACGGACATGAAGATTGACGTACTGCCCCGCCGGGTATCCAGCTGACTGACGATCAGTACGTTTTTATCGTAAAACGGAACCTTGGCATATTCCACTTTGTACACCCCTCCCCGTTCACTCAGTACCCGTCCATATTGACTGAGTTTCTTCTTCCAGGCTTCTTCAATAATTTTCTCCGCAACCGACGATGTCGTCACATAACCCGTCCGCTTTACTTTGGCAATTTCCTGTTCAACGGGTTTCACCGAAACCTGAGCGGAGACTACTGATCCCAGCAATAACAAGCCCAATACAGGTAACATTTTCATGGTCTTACGTATCATTTTTTATAAAACTAAGATGGAATAGAACAAAGGACAGAGCCTGCGTTAGCTGGATTATCGTCCCATCGAATGTATGCTAAAAAACAATTGATGCGAAAAAATTAAATAAAAATACTTAGGGTACGGTCTGTACTTTTTCCGTGATCAGGATAAGCTTATTTTGCCGCTGATCACTGGTGGCAAATAAGTACTGGTTCCCCCCTTCATTCAGGTTAAGCTTTTTACGGAGATCCGCGACACTCATGGGAAAGTTACGTACCGTCAGGTTCGCTTTCCCTTCAGGCACCCATCGCCGAATCTCTTTTTTATCAGCTTTCGTTACAGCCGTTATTCGAAACGTTCGACCGGGAAAACCGGGTACGAGTGCCTCCGAAGTATACAGGTGACTACTCGGAGCCAATTTATACAAGCCTCCCTGAGCGATTCGTTTAAAAGCTCCGACTTTCAACAGAGCCGCATTGGGTTCATAGAGATACGTCAGTGGTTCGGAAAAGGGAGCGGTATACGACTGCTCTTCCGATCGTCGGAAGGAGAACCGCTGCTCCTGCCCATTTCGTAGCAGGTGTACCGCCGTAATTTCAGGTTCCTGCGGTACCCTCCGCAAGTGTAGTAATAATTCTTTCACTTCATCATCCACGGCTACCACGTAGACGTGGGCTACGCAATCCAATTGTTTCACTGCCAGATCGATGTCCAGCATGGGTGACACTTTCACCAATACATCGGCTGCTTTCCCCAGTAATAAATCTTTATGTTCCAGTACATTCGGTTCACAATCGGCTAACTGGACTACCTTCTGACTACTGCGGTCTCGACGAGCCGGATCCAGATAAAGCCAGTCGAAGGTTTCGGTACTTTGTTCGAGCCAGTCCATTCCGTTTCCCCTTACCCACATAATACCCTCAGTCCTACTTAACTGCCTAAAATTGTATTCCGTCAACTCGGCTAATTCCGTTTGTTGTTCGCAGTACGTAGCCCGCTTGAATCGGGCACTGGCCGCCCAGAAATCGACGCCCATGCCCCCTGTTAAATCGGCGTACCGATCGCCCTGCATGAGACTTGCCTTCCAGCGAGCGGTTCGTTCGGAAGAAGATTGTTCCAGTGAAAGTATACTCGGAAAAAGAACCCCCGGTTGAGCGGCCCAGTGGGGCAATTTTGTCCGGGCTTTCTGGCCGCATTGAATCTGCTGGGCTATTTCCCGAATGGGCAGATCCGGGTACCGGGAAGCCCCGAGCAGTAATTTCTGCCAGTCGTCATTCTGGTGTTGCTGAATGAATGCCTGAACTTCGGGTCGGGCAAGAGTGGTAATCAGTGACATAAGATAAAAAGCAGACGTAAATCAGCGACCAATCGGGGCTTTTACATCCAATATTCAACGAAATAACATTATTTTGGGAAAAACGCAGCCTCCCGTATTTCTTAAACCTCTATTCATGCAAACCAAAAGTTTACCAAACGGCCCAAACGTTACAAAGCGTCGATTGTGGGAAGTTATTTTTGCCTCTTCGGCCGGTACAGTCATCGAATGGTACGATTTCTACATTTTTGGCAGTCTGGCCGCTATTATTTCCACTAAGTTTTTCCCACCGGATAACCCTACCGCCGCTTTCTTGAGTACGCTGGCTACGCATGGAGCCGGTTTTGTGGCCCGCCCCTTTGGAGCGGTCGTATTTGGTCGATTAGGCGATATGATTGGCCGCAAGTACACGTTTCTAGTGACGCTGGTACTCATGGGGGGCAGTACGTTTGCCATTGCCTTCATTCCTCAGTATGGTTCCATTGGCTTGATGGCTCCCGTTTTATTGCTGGTTTTACGCGTTTTACAAGGACTGGCCTTAGGTGGTGAATACGGCGGAGCGGCGACCTATGTAGCCGAACATTCGCCCGATAACCAACGGGGACGCTATACCAGTTTCATTCAAACGACGGCTTCCATTGGCTTCTTCGTTTCCATTCTGGTGATTTTGGGTTGTCAGTATGCCCTCGGTAAATCAGCTTTCAATGACTGGGGCTGGCGATTGCCTTTCGCTTTATCGGGAGCTTTAGTAGTACTCTCCTACTTCATCCGGCGAAACATGGATGAGTCGCCCGCGTTTGCTAAACTTAAAAAAGAAGGAAATCTATCCAAAACACCCCTCCGCGATAGTTTCAAGAGCCGCGACAACGTCAAACTCATGCTGATTGCGATGTTCGGGGCGATCATTGGACAGGGTGCCATCTGGCATACGAGTCAGTTTTACGCTCAGATCTTTATTACAAAAATTTTGAATGTCGAGTACGGGTCGGCTCAAACCGTCATGGCCATTGCCGTTACCTGTGCTACGCCTTTCTTCGTCATCTTTGGTGCTTTATCGGATAAAATTGGCCGAAAGAAAGTGATGATGGCCGGACTGTTGGGGGCTAGTCTGTTTTTGTACCCTCTCTACCAAGGTATGGATCGACTTGTAAATGGCGGTACCATACTTCAGACCGTAATTAAGGATACTTCGAAAGTAACCACCTTTGAAGATGGCAAAGTGATTACGCAGACTACTGTAAAACTACCTAATCAACAAGTAGATGAACGAACGGAAGTTCGTCTCCCCACGCAAACTCTCTGGTTATTAGGCTTGTTGGTGTTCATTCAGGTATTATTTGCCACCATGGCTTACGGACCGATTGCCGCATTTCTGGTAGAGTTATTTCCAACTAAAATCCGGTACACGTCGCTTTCCATTCCGTATAACGTTGCAAACGGTATTTTTGGTGGCTGTTCTCCTTTTGTTGCGACTTGGTTGGGTAGTTTAACTGGCTCAAAATTTGCCGGTGTTTATTACCCTATTTTCCTGACCGCTATGACCTTTATTGTCGGAATGATTTACATTAAAGAGACCGCTGGAAAACGGCTGGAGGATTAAAAATAAAACGTCCCTGCTTGGGTAATTTACCCGGGTAGGGACGTTCCTTTTCAGCCTTGTACCGGCATGATTAAATCAAAACGGGTACCATTCTCGTTGCGTACATTGAGAATCGCCCCAATTTGTTCGCTCAGTAACAAAATCAACCGCTTACCAAACGATCCGGTAGGTTTCTTCCAGGCATTCATATCGATACCCGGACCATTATCTTTAATCTCCAGGTGTAATTGATCGGTTTCGTTGAGAATGATACTCAAACTGGGTTTTGAAATCTGATCAAAGGCGTGTTTGAAAGCATTGGTAATGATTTCGTTCATGATCAGACCCAGGGGTACTGCTACTTCCACGTCCAGCTCTACCGATACAATATCTACTTCCAGATCAAAGTTTTCTTCCTTGAATCCATACGCGTAAAAGAGGCCCTGTACGAGGTCATGAATGTACTCTTTCATATTGACCTTCGTTACGTTATCACTTTCGTATAAACGCTGGTGAATTAATGACATCGCCTCTACCCGCTGCTGCCCTTCCCGAACGGCTCGGACGGCTCCTTCATCTTCCAGTCGGGTTGATTGCAGACGTAACAAACTGGAAATAATAGCGAGGTTATTCTTAACCCGGTGGTGCAGTTCCTTCATCAGGTTTTTGAGTTGTTCCGACTGTTCGCTGACCATCGTGTTTCGCTCCGACAAGGCCCGGTTCGTTCGCTCTAACTGTTGATTACCCCGTCGAATCGTTCGGTACTGAACGACCGCCACGCCCAGCAACAATACCAGAATACTCATTCCTCCCAATAACCACCAGAACTGCCGGGACTTTAATTCATTTTCATCATCCAATCGCTTGATTTCCAACTCTTTTTCTTCCGTACGAAAGCGGGTTTCCGCTTCTATCAGTTGCTGCTTCTTATCGAAACTGGTTACACTGTCACGGGCGACTACCCATTCCTTATGATAATTCAGGGCTTCCTTATATTGATTCCGGTGTTCTGCAATACGCGTCAATATATCGTAAACCTCAACGTAGAATCGATATTTTTCCGGCTGATTTTTAGACCAGGCTAAGGCTTTATGTGCGTATTTTTCTGCTTCGTCAATGCGGTTTAATTTAATCAGTGTATTGGGATAGTTAATGTAAACATAGCCTCTTAAATAATCCATGTTCAATTTATCGGCGAGCCGTAAACATTCCTGATACGTTTGTTCAGATTGCTCAAATTGACCCGCATTTTTATAGATAATGGCTCTGTTTAACAAAATGGTACTCTTCTTCGCTTCCCCTTCACTGTAATCCAGGGCTTTCTGATTATATTGAAGAGCCTTGGCAAAGTTTTTACGCATGTCCTCTACCGTTGCCAGCTCCATATTAAACTGACCAATCATTTCTTTATCTTTGATCTGCTCAGCCAGTTTCAGCCCTTTCTTGAAATAGTTTTCAGCCGAGGGATATTCTTTCAGTGAAACGTAAGCAAACCCAATATAGTCCAGCATAATGGTTTGCTTTTTTACCTGTTTCATTTGCTGGCTAATCTCCAGTGCTTTTTGATAATACAAAATAGCTTCAGCAGGATTGCTTTTATCCATTTCAAGCATACCAAAAGAGAAATAGGCACGTGCCAGCTGAACAGAATCTTTCGTTTTTTCAGCAATGCGTACTAATGCTTCAATCGCCATTTTTGCTTCCGCGAATTGCGTACGATTTCGCATTCTGCTTTCGTACTCAGAAAGCGAGTCAAACTGAGCTTTCGCTGGTAAATTCTCAACCGTTTTTAAGTATTCGTTGTAGGATTGATCAACGGACGACTGGGCCCACCCGGCAAGCGATACACTTCCGAGGCAAAAAAGTAATACTACTTTCAAAAGGGACATTTTCCTGGCGGGTAGATAGGGGTGTAGAAACTTACTGAATCTGAAAAATCCGCATAAATTCATCTTTGTATTGCCTTCCCAGCGGAATAGCAATCATATCCACCATCACTTCGCGTTCATTAAAACTCTTGATTTTACGAATGTTCAGAGCGTACGAGCGATGAACCCGAATAAGCTTTTCGATGGCTAATCGGTGTAGCGTCATACTTAGCGTTAATCGAATGGAATATTTTCGCTCATTCGTTACAATGGTGGTATGCGTATTATCCGCTTCCAGGTACAGAATATCTGCGGCATCAATTCGCACAAACTGATAATTATGTTTGATAAAAATAGACTGATCTATTTTCAGAATAACTTCGCGGGACAGGGTGTCTTTTTCCGATGCTTTAACGGCATCTTTGAGCGAATTATTTCCTTCACGAACGGAGAAGTTTTGAATGGCCAGTTCAATAGCAATATTCAAATTTGCCGTATTAACAGGCTTAAAAAGATACGCTGCTGGAAAGGTAAGTTTAGCCCGATCGCGGGTTTCTTTATCCGCTAAAGCAGTAATGTAAATAACAGCAACCGGACGAAAAGCCAATAGATGATTAATGGTTTCGATGCCATCCCACTCACCTTTGATATTAATATCACAAAGCACTAAATCAACCTGATTTTTCTGATAGATTTCCAGGGCTCTCCGACCATTGTTGGCCATTCCTACTACTTCATAACCCTCAGCCTCAAGGGTATCACACAAATCCATCGCCAGTACTGCCTCATCTTCAATAATCAATACACGGATTTGATTCTCTGACATACTCGTCAATTTTTACTAAACAAATGTCAAATAAGACTTGAATTTAGGTATTTACTACTACTTAATATTTCTATCGCTTAAGCATCTACGAATCTATCTGAATAAAATTGAATTTCTACAGGTTAAGTTTAAATTATTGGTGGTTTCTTAAAGGTGTAAAACTAATAAACGGGACCGAAGGGGCCCCGTTTCGTGCACATAATATTACAAAAATAATCTTTACTATAGGCGGGTAAAAAAACGGCGGCACCTTAAACACAGGAACCATTTAATTGGTATGAAAAAAAGTACAGTGCGAACCAGGGCAGGGCGACGACGACGTTCGATTTCAGTAGCCTTGCAATACGGACAACGGGTGGTGGTGGCGGTCATAGGCAAGCATTTAAACAGTAAATCAGGTAACCAGGGTAGAACTGTTACGAAGGCTCGTTCACCAGAAGTCTATAGCTACTGATGAATGCGGGTTGTGACCCCAATTGTACGGACCATACTCTAATTGAAAGGGTTCAGCTTCTTACTCGTTTGCCCTCTTATAAAAAACCTCCCCCCTTCGCTCAGAGTATCATGCATGGGTTAATTCAAACCGGAATCAAGGCTCTTATTCAAAACATACTCAATTGAGCTCTGTATCACTAAGGCTGCTTTGCCAGAAATCCTTTTGGCGGAAATTTCGGTCAGAAAGTGATGCAAGTATATAGCTTCAGGAAGTGTAAAGTAGCTAAATGTAGGTAAACATGCCGGTACAGGCTGTTAAGAACCTATTTTGGATAGTGAATGGAGAAGCGGGTTTAGAAAAGATGTCATTATTAAATAAATGCAAATTAATTTTTTGTTTTCCTGGATCTTATCTTATTAAATCTACTTTTAAACTCAGAATTAACCGTAGGAACGAGTATTTGTTCCTACGGTTAATTCTTGAATCTTTCCTATTTTAGCTTTCGCTGTCAAAGACGTATATTACTAACGGATTCCCTTATGTCAGGCAGTAGATCATCGGTTCAAAACAAAAAAATAAAAAGACCTTTGAGGGGTCGTACGCCCGGAAAAGGTCTTTTTTAGACCAGTACTTACAAAACCGATGGTATGAATCACGTCTCTAGACTTATCACCACCGCCCTGCTGCTTACGGGCACGTATGCTTCAGGCCAGAAATTGATTGAATTAAAGTCCAACGAAAAGGCTAACAAAATAGATGTAGTCGTGGACGGCAAACCTTTTACCAGTTATTTCTACCCCGGCGAGGCAGTACTAAAAAAAGCGGTATTGTATCCTGTATACTCGCCCCAGGGCAATCTGATTACCCGGGGCTGGCCGCTGGATCCCCGGCCGGGCGAACGGGTAGACCATCCGCACCACGTGGGTGTCTGGTTCAACTACGAGGACGTCAACGGTTACGATTACTGGAACAATTCCAACACGCCGCCCAACCCGAATGCCAAATATGGTACCATCCGTCATACGGGCATTAAATCCAAAAAGGACGGCAAACGGGCCGAGTTGACGGTAACCGCCGATTGGGTGGAAGACAATGGTAAAGGCAAAAAAGTACTACAGGAAACAACTACTTATTTCTTTACGGCTTCGGACAAACAACGCATCATCGATCGCATCACGGTATTGAAAGCCGTGGAAGATGCCCACTTCAAAGATGTTAAAGATGGTATGTTTGCCATCCGGGTAGCCCGGCAACTGGAACTTCCCTCGACGAAAGCCGAAAAGTATACGGATGCCAACGGTGTTGTAACTGCGGTTCCCAAACTTGACAATACCGGAGTAACCGGCAATTATCGTTCGAGCGAGGGCGTAGAAGGAGCCAAAGTCTGGAGTACCCGCGGTCGCTGGATGAATTTGACGGGAAAGATTGGTAAAGAAGATGTTTCCATTGTCCTGATCGATCACCCGAAAAACGTAAGCTATCCGACCTACTGGCATGCCCGCGATTACGGCCTGTTTGCTCTGAATCCCCTAGGTGAAAAGGTCTTTACCGAAGGAAAGAAAGAGCTGAATTATCAACTCAAGAAAGGTCAATCCGTTGTCTTTCGCTATCGCATGGTGATTACTTCGGGTAAACCCACGGATGCCGAACTGAATAAACTGGCGGACGCGTTTGCGAAATAAACTTTTGCAGGCTTTCCCGATATGAAAAACCGTAAGGCTTCTGCTTTACGGTTTTCGCTTTTTATAGATTTTTGCTTTCACGAAATTTTTAGTGACCCGATCCATGAAACAAGTCCTTATTTTAGTGGGCGTCAGCGGAAGCGGGAAATCGACCTGGGCCAAAGAATTCTGTCAGAATGAACCGAACTGGTTACGGATCAGTCGGGATGAACTTCGCCGCAGTTTGATCCCCGTATCCCTGGGAGCCTACTGGCACTGGCCCAAAGAAGATCAGGACCGGATTGAGCGGCTGGTCGATCGACTACATACGCGGTTGTTGCTGGATGCCTTACGCGATGGCTGGCAAGTCATCATGGACAATACACATTTGAAAAAGGCTTATTTCGACACGTACAAAACCTTGTTATTGCGTAACGTCCCGGCCTTTGAGATGCAATATAAACTGTTTGATCCACCCCTGGAAGTTTGTCAGGAACGAGATCACCTACGACCCGACTCCGTGGGAGCCAATGCCATTGCTCATCAGTATGCCTTCCTGCAGGAGTTAAAAACTACTTTTGATTTTAAACCTTTCACCTGGCCTGCTGCCAGCCCTAACCTAGTAATTTGAAATGCCAAACCGACACCTTACCCCCCATAAACGCATTGCCCTGGTGGCTCACGACCATAAAAAGGCTGAAATCTTAGACTGGGCGATTAAAAACCGTGATTTTTTAAGTCAACACCAGCTTTTTGCAACGGGTACTACGGGCCGGCTTTTGGAAGAGACCTTGAAGGTCCCGATTATCAAACTGCTTTCGGGTCCGCTGGGAGGTGATCAGCAGATTGGAGCCATGATTGCCGAGGAAAAAATTGATGCAATTATTTTCTTCTGGGACCCCATGGAATCACAGCCGCACGACCCGGATGTGAAAGCTCTTTTACGATTGGCCGTCGTGTGGAACATTCCCATGGCCTGTAACCGGGCTACCGCCGATTTTCTGCTAACTTCTCCCTTCATGCATCAGGAGTACGAATCGCAGTTGACCGACTACAGTACGTATTTAAAACGGCAGGTTCGGGAAAACCTGACCTAAGTACTGACTTTAAGATGCCTTCGTTGTACAAGAAAAAGCCCCATCCGAATGGATGAGGCTTTTTCTTGTACTCGTATGAGTTAAGCCAATACTTCGGTTTTTGCTACACTTTTCTGACGGAAATACATCATCACGGCCATCAGGAAGCCCGTAAAGGCCAGCATCGCTCCTACCCACTGCGGCGAAGTATAACCCAGACCCGCAGCAATGGGAAGGCCACCCAGATAGGCACCCAAAGCATTACCAATATTAAAGCCCGCCTGACTAACCGACGAAGCCAGCATTTCGGAACCGTTGGCGGCCCGAATCATTAGAATCTGGATGGGTGCTCCAAGCGTAAACGAAATGGCTCCCGTTACGAAGGTCATGACCAGTAATGGTATTTTGAAGGGAGCTACGAAGGATACCACGATCAAACAAACCACCATTAAGGATAAGAATAAAGCCGTAGCTTTGATCGGTGAAATGGAATCGGCAGCCATCCCGGAGATGAGATTTCCTACGGCCATTCCAACGCCCGCCAGTACTAAAATCCAGGTAATCTGATCGCTTCTGAAACCGCCCACTTCCGTCAATAACGGAGCGATATAGCTAAACCAGGCAAACAGTCCGCCCGTACCAATTGCCGTAATACCGAGAATTAGCCAGGGTTCAACCCGGGTAAACAGTTTCAGATCTTTCAGGATACTAGACTCACTGACGGGTGGCATAGCCGGCAGTAACTGTTGAATACTCAGGACCGTAATCAGTCCAACGACCGCGATAATCAGAAAGGTAATCCGCCAGCTCATGGTATGGCCAATGTACGTACCCAGCGGCACGCCAATGATATTGGCAATGGTCAGTCCGGCAAACATCATGGAAATCGCTTGAGCTTGTTTTCCCGGCGTAGCCAGTCGACTCGCCACTACGGCACCTACGCCAAAAAAGGCTCCGTGCGGTAGACCCGAAAGTAAACGGGTCAGCATCATGATTTCGTAATTTGGGGCAAAGGCTGACAAGGCATTACAGAAGGTAAACATAGCCATCAAGCCCAACAGGATCTTTTTGGGCGGGTAATTGCCCGCGATGCCTACCAGCAAGGGAGCTCCCAGTACGACACCCAGAGCATACGCCGAAATCAGGTGCCCGGCTACGGGAATGGAAATGTTAAGCGTACGGGAAATATCCGGTAAAATTCCCATCATGACGAACTCGGTCATTCCGATCCCAAAGCCGCCTACGGTGAGTGAAAACAAACTTTTTTTCATAAAATTTTCAAAAGGGAATACGAACCAACGTATACAAAGGGGAACTATTAGCGTAGTCGTTTGTCGACCGCATAAGCATTATGCGTATCCACAAAAACCAGCAAAATACAGCAATACGCCGCGTGAATGAGCTGGCTGGGAATGGCCCCCCAGTCTTCAATCATCGACGAACCAAAAATCAATAAAATCATCACTACCGCACCTGCCACTAAAGCCTGACGCGTCATCCAGCCGATCAACAGCAACACTCCTACCAGCAACTCAGCCACTGGCAACGCGTAACTAAAGGGCAGCACCAGTACTTCGGGTAACATGGAATCTTTAAATTTCCCCAGCATCCAGGCACTGAAACCGTTTAATTTAGGTATTCGTACCAATCCATGGCCCAGCATACTCATGGCCAGGGCCAGACGAGCCAGTATAAAAGCAAGGGTCTGATTCATAGATAGAAACAGTCAGTAGGATAGATTGATCATTACGATACAAAGTTCAGTAAATGATTCCAGTTAAATTAAAAAAGTACAAAAAACGTTTCCAATTCTATAAATATTCTAATTAATTGGTTCGTCAATGCAATTGACTTCAATTGGAATTAAAATAAGGCAGGTGTACGAACACATTCATTCTTGTTTTCAGGCACGTTCGGTTCATTAATTTTTTCTGTCATGTCATTTTCTCGCGTACAGGATAGCCATCATCCTCAGTTTTTACAAATCTGGAAGTTGCTGGAAACGGCCTTCCATCCGGGCGAACGTCGCTCGCTGGCGTCCCTGAAACAAGTCGTACTAGAAGAGCAAATGCACTTGCTTGTTTGGGGAGAATCGGTACAGGCAGTAGCCGTATTGTGGAAATTCGGGGAATTTAATTTTCTGGAATACCTGGCAGTGGATCCCAGCCTGCGGGGCCAGGGCTTGGGTACCACGCTAATGCAGGCCTTACTGGCGTCCTTAGAAAAACCTTTCCTGCTGGAAGTACAACCGGGTACGGACGCCCCGAATCAGGCCCGAATTCGATTTTACCAGCGACTGGGCCTGCACCTCAATCGTCACACGTATTTTCAGCCTCCGTACCAGCGAGGCGGGGAAACGTTCCCCTTACAAATCATGTCAGCCCCACACTTACTCAATGAAGCTGATTTTCTGGCGTATACCTTGCTCATTAAAAATGAAGTCTACGAGCAATGGTATGAAGCTTAGTAGGCCGAAAACAAAAATTGCCAGCAAAGGCTGGCAACTCTTTGGAAGCACGAATTTCTGCCTCCTATTTCTTTCCCAACAAGCGGTAAGTCAGGCCCGCAGCGAGTCCGCCAGCCAGGTACCAGCCGATGGTCATCAGTTGCGTGGCCGTTGTGCGGTTACTGGGTTTTTCACCCAATCCCAGCGGACCTGGTAAAAAGACGGCTCCTAACCCAGCGGCTAAGCCTAAAATGGCTCCGTTTCGAACGCCATTTTTGGGCGAGTCCAGACTGACAAGGCCGTAATAGGTAGCATTGGAAGCAATATCACCCGCCAGGGATGCTTTGTGAAGCGTTTCCTCGGAAGGCGAAATACCCGAAGGCAAAAGTTTAGACAAAGCCCGTTTGCCCAGTATATCAATACGCGGAGCATTGGGAACGGTTTTACGAGCGGTTTCGTGCAGGAGTGTGAGCGTACAGGCCCCCACAAACCCGCTGGTAGTTGCTGCTAAAGAATCCATAGGTTGTTTCGTCGTTTTGTGCCAGTATTGTAAATAATGTATGCCAGTATTCACTAGCGATTCAGCCAACCGGCATTGGTTTTACGTATGTAAGGCATCCGTTTGTTTCAACAAACGATTAGCTTTACAGTTCTGAGTTCATAAACCTCTATTTTTCTTTCATAATCGTATGAAAAAACAACTGCTAGGCCTGGCGATACTCGCTGGCCTGAGTACGGCCTTTACGCCTCCCAAACCCAAATGGATTTCATTGTTTGATGGAAAAACCCTTAATGGCTGGAAAGTCGGTAAAAACGCTGAAACTTTTCACGTCGAAGACGGTACCATCAAAGTAGCCGGACCAGTGGCTCACCTGTTCTACGAAGGGCCTGAACAACCCTTCAAAAATTTTGAATTCAAGGCCAAAGTAAAAACGATGCCGGGTTCCAATTCCGGTATTTACTTTCATACGGATTACCAGGAATCGGGCTGGCCAGCTAAAGGCTACGAAGTGCAGGTCAACAATTCACACACCGACTGGAAACGCACGGGTAGTTTGTACAACGTACAGGATGTGAAGGAAGTGTACGTCAAAGATGGGGAGTGGTACACGGAACAAATTACCGTAGAGGGTAAACACGTAACCATCAAGATTAACGATAAAACGGTCGTTGATTATACCGAACCCGATAATGCCGATCGACCCGCCGACATGAAAGGCCGGGTGATTAGTTCGGGGACGTTTGCCTTACAGGGCCATGATCCGAAGAGTGTGGTATATTTTAAAGATATTCAGGTACGCCGCTTACCCGACTGATCGGAGCTTAAGACCAGCTAATGAGATACATAAATTTTTAAAAGTCAGAAATTTATGTATCTCATTTTTATACTTTGACGTTATAGGCTTATCAACCGTTATGCTATAGGAATTATGCCTTACCCAGTAGCTATTTTACCTTCCATAGCCTTATCTTTCGAGTAAATTACGTCTTACTCCCTTACCCAATACGCTATACGTTTTGTAAATTTTCTATGCGATTTACCTTATTTACCTTGTTGCTTGTAGGGTTAATGTACCCAGCCCATGCCCAGACGTATGAATTTACCCGCAATGACACCCTTCGGGGTACAATCACACCCGAACGTTCCTGGTGGGATCTGAATTTCTATCGGTTAAACGTTCGATTCAACCCTTCTGACAGTTCCATCAAAGGCAGTAACCAGGTTTTGTACCGGGTACTCAAACCCGCTCAGGTACTGCAAATTGATCTTCAGCGGGCAATGACCATTACCCGCGTTGAACAGGATGGAAAGCCCCTAACCTACCGTCAGGACGGGGATGCTTACTTTATCAAACTTACCAAACCACAGGTTGTCAATCGTACGGAATCCCTTACGGTTTATTACGAGGGCAAGCCGCATGTAGCCCGGAATGCTCCCTGGGATGGCGGTTTTGTTTTTTCCAGAGACAAAGCCGGCCAACCTTACATTGCAACGGCCTGTCAGGGACTGGGAGCCAGCTCGTGGTGGCCCAACAAAGATCACCCCTACGACGAACCGGACAGCATGATGATCAGCATTACGGTTCCCAAGCCCCTGATGGACGTTTCCAACGGACAGCTCAGAAGGGTGATTGACAATTCTGATCAAACCAGAACCTTTGAGTGGGCCGTCGTTAACCCCATCAACAACTATGGCGTAAACCTGAATGTGGCCAATTACAGTCACTGGTCTGAGACCTATCAGGGCTTGAAAGGCCCGCTGGCTTTGAATTTTTACGTGTTACCGGAACATCTGGAGGTCGCTAAAAAGCAATTTCAGCAGGTTCCACAAATGCTGAAAGCCTTTGAATACTGGTTTGGCCCCTATCCTTTTTACGAAGATGGGTACAAACTCGTGGAAGTGCCGTACCTGGGTATGGAACACCAGAGTTCGGTTACGTACGGAAATGGCTTTAAAAACGGCTATTTGGGTCGCGATTTGTCGGGTACAGGCTGGGGTTCCAAGTGGGATTTATCATTGTCCACGAGTCGGGACATGAGTGGTTTGCGAATAGCATCACCAATTACGACGTCGCCGATATGTGGATTCATGAAAGTTTTACCAACTATTCTGAATCACTGTTTATTGAATACTATCACGGCAAAGAGGCTGCCGCCGCCTACATCATTGGTTGCCGGAAACTCATCCGGAATGATCGGCCGGTCGTAGGTACGTATAACGTAAACCATTCCGGTTCGGGAGATATGTACTACAAAGGTGGAAGCCTGTTACATACCATTCGTCAGATCGTCAACAACGATGAACGCTGGCATCAGATGTTGCTGGGCCTGAATAAAACGTTTTACCACAAAACCGTAACGGGTGCTCAGGTAGAAGCGTTCGTGGGTCAATCATTAGGTTTGAATTTAACCAAAGTGTTTGACCAGTACCTCCGCGACATCCGTATCCCGACGCTGGTATACCGCATTAAAGATCATCAGCTGGAATACCGCTGGGAAGATTGCGTAGCTGGTTTTGATATGCCCGTCAAGGTAAAAATCGGCGAATCAGAAACGCTAACGCTACTGAAACCAAGCCCAAACTGGCAGAAGCTAAAAGTAAAAGACGCGACTTCTATTGCAGTCGATCCCAACTTCTACGTAAAAACTAAAATGCTTTCAGCGAAGTAATACGAAGGACTGGATCAATCAGCGGTGTAGCTTTCGGAAGTGTTGGCTATCGATAAAAAAGACCCGAACGGCTCATCCGTTCGGGTCTTTTTTATTGGTAGTCAAGCAAACGTGAGCCATTAGAGGTTGCCGTATAAGATGATTTAATGTCTGGAAATCGGCTCAGTCGCTCTGTCCCCCTTTCTCTCTGGGAAGGCGATTTTTTGCTTTTAAAGCTTCGTGTAGTAAATATTCAATTTGTCCGTTCAAACTGCGAAATTCATCGTCGGCCCAGCGTTGTAAGGCCTCCAGTTCATTCGGAGCCATCCGCAGTACAAATGCTTTCTTCGCTTCTTTTTCTTTTGCCATGTTATCATTCTGGGAAAACCTACCCTCTTCCTTGCCTCCCGTGCTTCTCGCATTAATGATACAAGGTACCCGCATTGATCACCGGATTTGCCGACTTGTCCGAGCACAACACCACCAGCAAATTACTGACCATGGCGGCTTTTTTCTCTTCATCAAGCATGACAATCTGATCCTCGGTCAGGCGTTTCAGGGCCAAATCTACCATTCCTACGGCACCTTCCACAATTTTCGTACGGGCAGCGACCATCGCCGTTGCCTGTTGCCGCTGTAACATGGCGTGGGCAATCTCTTCGGCATAAGCCAGGTGCGTAATGCGGGCTTCCAGTACGCGTACGCCCGCCCGGGCCAGCCGTTCGCGGAGTTCAGCTTCCAGCTTTTCGTTGATCAAATCGCCACCCGAGCGAAGCGTAATTTCCTGCTGATCGTCGTCGAAATGATCATAGGCGTAACTGCCCGCCAGATGCCGCAGGGCGGTATCGCTCTGTAGCTTGACGTAGTGCTCGAAATTGTCTACTTCAAATTTAGCCTGCACCGCGTTTGCCACCTGCCAAACGACTACGGCTCCAATGACAATGGGATTACCCAGATGATCGTTTACTTTAATTTTATCACCTTCCAGACTCCGGGCTCGCAGGGAAATTTTGATTTTGGTGTACAGCGGATTCGACCATTTAAAGCCTGATTCCTTGACTGTACCTACGTAATTACCGAACAAAACCAGCAATTTCGCCTCATTAGGGTTTACGATGAAGAACCCCGGCGACAAAAGAACCGCCAGAATCAAAGCCCCAATGCCCATGACCTCATTCGTTTGCATAAATACCAGAAATACCCCCACGAGGAGCAGTACTACCAGAGCCATGATTGCCCCGGACAACGGTCGTATAACTTTTTCTTCCATAGTATATTGATATTAAAATGATATTACAATACTATCACTTTTTGAGCAAAACTGAAAGTCACGATGCTCCGAAAGTATTAGAGGTAAATGCGGGGGAAGAATCGTTGGAAAGTACCCATGAACGGTAGAAAGATGCTTGCGTGATCTCTGGAATAGTCAATCCAGTGAGGACGTTTGGTAAATGGCGTAAATGCGTGCTTTTATCTTTCGGCTCGTATGGTTTTTTACGTACGACTGGAAAGTATTGTCCCCGTAAAGCGTTTTTAATTCACTAAGACTTCTGGTACATTACTTGTGTAGTCAAAAGCGTCCGGTTGATTCAGGGATACCGGTTAGTGGTATTTTTCTGCTTTTAAAGCGTAATTATTTTACCAGTTCAGAGGTGAAATAACCTTGGAACTTGTATCCTTCTTTTTACATTTGCAAAACTTCACGAGTACATTGGGTTGACTCTTCGCTCGGTTACGCCAGACGCTTGGTCAGGGCTTTGCCACATTCTACAACCCATCTACCTCGTCCACTGAAAACAACACATTCGATTGAAAGAATACGGAAGTAATATCCAAAAACTGGTGGACTATCTCGTAACGATTCAGGAACGCGAGAAACGCACCAAACAAGCTTACGTTCTTATTGAGCTGATGCGGCAAATTCACCCTAATATGAAAGAGGGGCAGGATTATACCAATAAGCTCTGGGACGACTTGTACATCATGTCGGGTTTCCGCCTCGATGTAGACAGTCCGTTCCCTCCGCCGTCGCCCGAGGCCATTGGAAAGAAACCGAACAGTGTTCCTTATAATACGCATAATTTACAATTCCGTCATTACGGCCGTAACCTGGAAGTGATGGTCGAAAAGGCCATTTCGCTGACGAATGAGTACGAGCGTTGGGCTTTCGCCAGTTACATCGCCAAAATGATGAAGAGTTTCTATACGGCCTGGAACAAGGACAATGCCGACGATTCGACGGTATGGGAACACCTGCGTATCATCTCTAAAGGCGGCCTGAACGCCGAAATTGATCGTATTAAAAAAGAAGGCTACCTCGATATTGCTCCCCGCGACCGGTATTCAAGCAATACGGGCGGTGGAAACAGCGGTGGCGGTCATCACCACTCCTACTCGCATACGCCTCATAATCGTCCGCATCGCAATGAGCGAAACGAACGGCCGGATCGAAATGAGCGAAATGAACGCTCTTCGTCGTTCCAACGCCGCAACGGACCGCCGAGCAACAATCGCAATAACAATAACAGTCACTTCAATCGTAATAACCGCAAAAAATAGTTTATAGGATACCGTTCCTCAGCAAGGGCTGTACGTAGCCTTTTGCCTGAGACTGTTCACCCCATAAACGGTTCATCAGCTAATGGCTTCATTTAAAGTAACAGGAGGAAAAAAACTGCAGGGCGAGATCATCCCGCAGGGTGCAAAAAACGAAGCACTTCAGATTATCTGTGCGGTACTTCTCACGAAAGAAACCGTCACGATTCACAATATCCCCGCCATTCGTGATGTCATCGCCCTGATTGACCTCCTGGGTGATATGGGTGTGAAGCTTACGCATTTGAGCGAAACGTCCGTACGCTTTCAGGCCGATGACGTCAATCTGTCGTACCTCGAAACGGAATCGTATAAAACCAAAGCAGCCTCGCTGCGGGGTTCCGTGATGATGCTCGGACCGCTGCTGGCTCGTTTCAAAAAAGGAAGAATCCCCCGGCCCGGTGGTGATAAGATCGGCCGCCGTCGCCTGGATACGCACTTCCTGGGTTTCGAACGCCTGGGTGCAAAATTTGACTTTGATCCCGAAGACGGCGGTTTCTATAAAGTGGATGCCTCCAACCTCAAGGGTACGTACATGCTGCTGGACGAAGCGTCTGTTACGGGTACGGCCAACGTTCTGATGGCTGCCGTACTGGCAGAAGGCACCACCACCATTTATAATGCCGCCTGTGAGCCCTATTTACAGCAGTTATGCAAAATGCTGGTACGCATGGGTGCGAACATCTCCGGCATTGGTTCTAACCTGTTAACCATCGAAGGCGTATCCGAACTGAATGGTACGGAACACACGATGTTACCAGACATGATTGAAATTGGTTCCTTTATTGGGATGGCTGCCATGACGCAGTCGGAGCTGACCATCAAGAACTGCTCCGTACCTGATCTGGGAGTTATTCCGGCCGTATTTCAGAAGCTGGGCATTAAACTGGAAATTCGTGGTGACGATATTTTCGTACCCGCTCAGGATCATTACGAGATTGAAACCTTCATCGATGGTTCCATGCTAACGGTAGCCGATGCTCCCTGGCCCGGCTTCACGCCCGACTTGCTGAGTATTGTGCTCGTAACGGCCATCCAGGCGAAAGGAACGGTACTCATTCACCAGAAAATGTTCGAAAGCCGCCTGTTCTTCGTGGACAAACTCATTGAAATGGGGGCTCAAATCATCCTCTGCGATCCCCACCGGGCTACAGTCGTGGGCATGAACCGGCATATTCAGTTACGCGGCATCCGCATGACTTCACCGGACATCCGGGCGGGCGTATCGTTGCTCATTGCTGCCATGTCAGCCAATGGCGTTTCCATTATTGATAACATTGAGCAGATTGATCGTGGCTATCAGCACATTGATACGCGACTGAATGCCATCGGTGCAGAAATTATACGTCTGTAATCAACGAATGGTAATAAAAGCCGGTGCCTAAGGGTTACCGGCTTTTTGTTTTTAAAGGATGCTTAACTTAACGGATTCAAGTACAGTCAACTATTTTCACCTCTCTCCTGCTATGCTGTATCGTTCACTTTTGCTTGCAATAGGTCTTATTGGCCTTCATCAAGGTACTCACGCCCAGACTTACGCTGAAAAACTCGGATTTCCCAAAGACCGAAAAGTCATCATTTTACACGTGGATGACGCCGGAATGAGTTACGACTCGAACGAAGGTACCCGTAAGGCCCTTACCACAGGTGTAGCCAATTCCACGAGTGTAATGATGCCTTGTAGCTGGGTACCGCATTTCATGAATCTGGCCCGTCAAAACCCTACCTGGGACGTAGGCGTACACCTGACGCTTACGTCCGAATGGGCGGGTTATCGCTGGCAACCGCTGGTAGGTAAAGAAAAGGCTCCGGGCCTGTACGACACCCAGGGATGTTTTTATCCGAGTGTGGAAGAAGTAGATCGCCACGCAATGGCCGACGAAGTAGAAGCCGAAATACGAGCCCAGATTGCCCAGTTCCGGGCTTTTGGTCTGGAGCCTTCGCACCTTGACTCACACATGGGTACGCTGTTTCAGCCCAAGTTTATAGAACGGTACATCAAAGTGGGAATTGAGGAAAAAATTCCGGTCATGTTTCCTGGCGGCCACAACACGCTCATCAATGCTAGTCGGAGTCTGGATGCTAACCTGACTAAAGCCATTGGACAAAAACTGTGGGCGGCTAAATTACCCGTCCTTGACGATTTGTTCAGCGATACGTATGGGTGGAATTTACCCGCTGGTCAGCAACCTTCTGATCAAAATCTGAGAGCTTTCAAAACGCAGAAATACGTGGAGCTGCTGAAGTCCTGCCGACCTGGCCTCACCATGATTATCATGCACTGTACCGATCCCACGGTTGTATTCAATCGGATCTCGGATTCGGGGCCTACGCGGAAAGGTGACTTACTGGCAATGCTAAACCCGGAACTCCGACGCTACATTGAGGACAACCAGATTATATTGACAACCTGGCGGGAGATTAAAGAACGTCGTTTACAAATCAAGGAATAAAAAAGAGCGGCTTCCCCAAATGGAAGCCGCTCTTTTTTTCAGAGATCTAAGCCGTTTATTTCAAAGGTGAAAAGTCCGTTGGGACGAGGTATACCGATGTTACAGACTCGGTCAGTGAGCCGTTGGCTAGCTTCTCCGAGGCCGTCCGTACCGATACCCACTCGGGATCCTCCCGAAAGGCTTTGAAAGCCGCTTCTCCGGCCTCCTTACTCTTTTGGGTAAGCAGGTACATCAGGATGTTGTCGGTATTGTCTTCGGTCCAGTACACCAGATTCGTCATCCCATGCTTTTCAAATAGTTTGGTGGTATGATTCCGGAAGCGAGCCAGCAACAGGGGCAAGTTATAGGACGTCGTTTTGTAGGTTCGTAATTGGAACACCCGATTGCCCTTCTGATCAATCTGAAGCTGGGGAGAGAAATCAGTCGTATGGAAAAACTTACTGATCACTTTTGAAACAATACGGCCATTTTTTTCGGACTCGGAAGAGACCTTCTTCCATTCCGGATCACTGCCAAACGCTTTCCAGCTCGAATCCCGAGCTGCCCGGTTTGGGTACGACAGGAAGTAAATCAAACAGCTATCCGGCTTGTGCTGGGGTACGAAATAACCCACGTTCGTCATGCCATGTTTTTCGAAAATCCGCATGGTGTGATTACGGAAACGGGCCATCAGGTCGGGCTGTTTACCTTCGGGTGAGTAATAGACCCGCATTTCGTACAGACGGGTATCCAAAGGAGCTGGCGTATTGGGTTGAATAAAAGCAGCAAATAAACCTACGCAACAAAGCAGAAGTACAGCAGAACGCATGACGTTAGAGGTTAAATAAGAAAGAAAGCAGACAAAGGTCTGCTGAAATCCGTAATTAGATGCGTACGATCATAAAAAAAGAGAGCAGAATTTTAACGTTCTGCTCTCTTAACTATACGATCTATACGAAGTTTACTTCAACGAAATCCAGTCAGCCAGAATACGCGTGGTTTCTTTTAACTCGGCATCTTCTTTAAATTTGCTGATGAAATTTTCTTTCATCTTCTGGCGGGTATCTGCCGAGGCTACATCCTGACCAGGCATTCCTCCACCCGAAGCTCCCAACTGAGCAATCTTGTCGTTGAGCAATACTACTTCGTAAGGGTTTTGCTTGTCCGTTCCTAGCTTCGCCAGTTCCTCTTTCCGTTTCTTAGCTTCTTCCAGTTCCTTCCGCCGAGTGGCTTCATTAAGAGAAATCATTGATTTATCCTTGTTTTTCAGGAAATCTCCAACCTCTGCCGAAAGGCGTAACAAGTCAGGATCAGCTTTGAAACGTTCGTTATACCGACCCCGGAGTTTATCCAGTACATTCGGCGTCAGGCTCGTGTATTCCGTGAATACGCTCGGCTTGATCTGATCCCAGGGCAAAGCCGTAGGTTGTGAGCTTTCGCCAAACTCTTCGGCACTGAAACGAGAAGGCAGCTCAATATCAGGCGTTACCCCTTTATGTTGCGTACTGCTACCCGTAATCCGGTAGAATTTAGCCCGGGTCATTTTCAGTAAACCTACCTTATCCGTTTCCTTCGGCAGGAACTGATTCAGATCCAGCAGCTGCTGTACGGTACCTTTTCCGTAGGTCGTACCACCAATGATGATACCGCGTTTGTAATCCTGAATAGCTCCGGCAAAAATCTCGGAAGCAGAAGCACTGAAGCGGTTTACCAGTACGGCCAGCGGCCCAGCGTATACCTGTTGCGGATCCGGATCATCGTCCGCATCAATCCGGCCCATGGCATCTTTTACCTGTACGACTGGACCGTCTTTAATAAATAGACCCGTCAACTTGATAGCTTCATCCAGTGAACCACCGCCGTTGTAGCGTAAGTCCAGTACCACACCGTCTACTTTAGCCTGCTTAAACTGTTCCAGGAAACGCTGTACGTCGCGACTGGTTGAGTTATAGTCCTTGTCGCCCTTCCGCATTTCTTCGAAGTTCTGATAAAAGCCCGGCAGCGTAATGATTCCGATGCGGTACTCTTTCTTCTCGAACGTCATCGGTACTACCTCGGCTTTTGCCACGCCTTCTTCCAGCTTTACCTTATCCCGCACGATTTTAATCTCGCGAGGCATACTACCCGGCAACGCATCCGACTTCAGAATATTCAGTCGAACCGTCGTTCCTTTCGGACCACGAATCAGTTTCACTACATCGTCCAGACTCCAGCCCACTACGTCGACCATCTGACCCGAAGCTCCCTGCCCTACACCCACGATACGATCATTTTCGTGGATCAGACCACTCTTCATGGCGGGTCCGCCCGGTACCAGTTCACGTACTTTCGTATAATCATTCTCGGGCGTTAGCGTAGCACCAATGCCTTCGAAAGACTGAGCCATTTCATCCTTAAAACGCGAAGCATCCGGCGGAGCCATGTAGCTCGTGTGCGGGTCAATCACTTCGGCGAATGAATTCATAAATGTCTGGAAAACGTAGTCGCCTTTTACCTTGCTGGTCTGTTTGTCCAGATTGGTATAGCGTTCTTTTAACAGACGATAAATAGCCGTATCCTTCTTACCCTGAAGCTTATAATCCAGAGCCTGGCTTTTCACGATTTTCTGCCAAAGTTCATCCAATTCGGCAGGTGTTTTGGCCCAGGATACTTTATCGCGATTGGTTTCGTACGATTCGTCCTTGGTAAAATCGAAAGGTTTATCCGTCAGTTTAGTTACGAACTGCATCCGTTCGTGAAAACGCTTCAGGAACAGATTGAAGAGATCATACGCGGGCGTTAGATTACCGCTTTGCAGGTAATCATCCATCTGGTAGCGATACTTTTCAAACGAGGCTACGTCCGAAGCCAGCAGATAGGCTTTACCATTATCAACTTCTTTCAGGTAGTTATCCCAAACTTTGGTCGAAAGCGAATCATCCAGCGGTACCCGACGATAGTGGTAGGACGAAAGAATGGTAGTCACAATCTTTTCGACCTCTTTCTGAGAAGCAGTGGGAGCTAAAACAACGGGCTGATCGGTACTAAGCTTCTGAGCTACTGAAGGACGTTCAGGCTGAAACCCCAGTAACACCAGCGGCACAAAGGCGAGCAAATAGCTTTTCATAGACATGTTATCTTGAGGCGTTAATCGTCGGAGATGCGGGACATTCGTGGACTTTTCAAGTACGTATTCCTGAAAAAAAATAATGCCTACATCGTCACTCTAGCCTTGGCTCCTCTTTTTTCGTCAGAATAGAAAGTCGGCGTTGGGCCCAACGATTTTTACTTTTCAATTTCTAATAATTCAACATCAAAAATTAAAGCTGAATACGGCTGAATCTGACCGGCATTCCGTTCTCCGTACGCAAGTTGATACGGAACAAACAGGCGGAATTTTGAACCAACCGGCATTAGTTGCAACCCTTCCTGCCATCCCTGAATGACGCCATTAAGCGGGAAGCTGATGGGCTCACCCCGATCAACGGAGCTATCGAATACGGTTCCGTCAATGAGAGTTCCGTGGTAATGGGTTTTTACTTTATCCGTCAGGGCCGGTTTGGGTCCCGTACCTAATTTCAATATTTTGTATTCCAGTCCACTAGCTGTAGTAACAACACTATCTTTCGTTTTGTTCTCTGCCAGGAATTTTTCACCAGCCAAGCGATTTGGTTCGTATTTCTTAGCGTTTTCAGCCTGCGTTTGTGCCTGTGCCTCGGCTTGCTTGGACTGCATCTGCTGACTGAAATTTGATAAGGTAGCCTGGTATTGATCCTGGGTAAGGGTAAATTTCTCGTCTTTGGAATCCCGGATAGCTTTCGCTACCAGATCCAGATTAAGACCTTTCAGCATCGGGTTTTTCAAACTGCGGGCCATGTCCATACCGATGGCATAACTCACCGAATCCATCGGCGTCTTCAAGCCTACGGCGGCAGCCGCCGCGGGGACGGGCTTTTTCACGGCAGGTTTAGGGGCGGGCTTCTTAGCTTGGGCAAAGGCCGTCATGGAACATGACACCAGCAGAATTGCAATACTACTTTTTTTCATGAAAGAATACTTTCGGGGAAAACATCCGAATTCCTGAAAAGGATGAGGATTTGAAATGATTAGAATGAACGAAGATATAAATTACTTTCTATTATTTCCTTAAACGCAAATCAACGGCAAAAATTATGAGATGAACGGACAAAAAATACGTTTACGCCCCTTTCAGGCCCTTTGATAGCTTCCATAAAAAAAGCCGTACTGGTATGACCAGCACGGCTTTTCGGACTCATTGATAGCTCTAGTTTATCAAGTGTACCAGTTCACCCTGGTTTTTGATGGTTTTTGCATAAAACAGGCCACTGACCGAAACCCGATGATCCTTCTGAATGGTAACTTCAGAACTGTACGCGGGTATACAGTTGCAATTCCAGGTTGAGGGATCTGACCAGGCACCGCTTTTAAGGGAAGTCACATTTACCGGATCAGGCGTTGCTGAAACCGGAGCTTTAGCCATGACTGGAGTCGATTTGGTCAGGAACGAAATATTTTTCTGCGGTTCCGTAATGGCACTTACCCAGCCTTCAGCGGCTCTTTTCTGACCATTCTGATTGAAGTGCAGGTTATCCATACGTCCATCACTTTCGATGGTATTCAGATCGGGGCCCGCGTATACGTCACTGACCGTGGCCACCAGGTTAAGCTGAGCCCGCGTAATGTGTTCTGACGAGTTATCAGCATCTCCCGGATTGTACCTCCCGTAACATTTGCCCCCTATCCAGCAATCCTGAGCAACCAGCCAGGCTAGGCGACCCTCGCCTACTTCCTCCCGGGTTTTTGCAATGAGTTTAATGTAATCATCTTCAAACGATTTACCCACGCTACTCCGGTCATTCACCCCATGTCCGGATAGAATAGCCCGGATACCGGATTGCGGAACATACTTTTTCAGGGTGTTGCGGATATTAATGTACGGATGCCGAAGATTGTAATTGATAAAACCGTGTTGGAAGGGAATGTTGTAAGCTGCTTTATAGGTCAGTTCAATATTAGTTCCCCCGATAGCTGCGTTGTAAAAAAGTACGGGTACTTGCAGGCGTTGAACCAGCATTTCGCCCAGTCGTCCCCAGAACCAGCGAGGAGCTCCGGGAGCCATTCCACACTGTTCGCAAAGCTGCGAAGGAGCCAGAGGCGGTAACAGGTCTGCACTGGCCGTCTGATACCAGTATGCATTCCAGTTGGGAGACGTTTCCCGAAAATCAATCGTATTTACCTGATCACGAAATACCTGGTTTGACTCTTCGTACGGAATGGAAGGGCTATACCCATCCCCTCCCTGTGCATTGGAGTGACCTACCACAAGAAAGACTTCTCCAATCCCTACTTTTTCGACTTTAGCGATGGAACCTACTTGTGTTTGTCCCTGTACCCCACGAATTTCAAGATCATAGCGACCGCCAGATCCCTTCAGGGCTCCACTAAATACGCCATTTTGCGGGTTGTTTTGAATCGTCTGCCAATTGGTAGCTGTACCTCCTTCGCCTGAACGAGGCACCAGGCGAGCCTGCACCGCACTAACGGCCTGGCTGATTTTACCTGTTATGTACAGGTCGGCCTGATTGGCGTTATCGCGTTGGATGACGGTACGTGTGACCGGAAAAGAAACACTAATCTGAGCATGTGCAAATGAAGTGATTCCCATTGTGGCAGTCAACAGAAATCCTTTGAGGAACGGGCAAAAGTTCTTCATTGATAATATGATAAGGTAAAATTTTGGCGGCAACCGTACCTTTTATGCTCTCAATAATCGCATTAAAAAGGGTAATTCACTAGTATATAGCTTTAAATGCAAGATGGAGTTAATACACAAGGATACGAGGAATTTTACTATAAAACCTAATCTCTGCTGAATTATTTAAAAAAAATAAGCCGTACCCATGCAATAAATGCTGTAGTACGGCTTACGTAAACTATAAATCTGATGCTCAATCGACTAACCGTCCCCTGGTCAACCAACCCTTCAGCAAGTGAACTGCTGTAATCCAGCTAAACGGTGAGTAATTACCCTTACTGCTTAATGATCATTCTACGGACCGTAGAATGACCTTTCGTTTGAATCTCAAGCAGGTACGTTCCTGCGGGTAAATCCCCGAGTTCTAGCTCATTTACACTGCTCTTTTTCAGTAACTGGCCCGTCAGTGTACGTAACTGAATGCTCTGTACCTGTTTGCCATCGATCTTCAAGGAGCCCGACGTTGGGTTTGGGCCTACCTTGATCACCCCAAATAGTTCAACGGCAATGGAACGGGAGAAGCTATATTTTCCGTCGTTATCCATTTGCTTTAACCGGTAGTAGTTCAGGCCTTCGGCAGGGGTAACGTCCGTGAATACGTAAGCCGTCTGCTGCGTAGCGTTGATTTGACCTTTTACGGTACCAATCGTTTCGAAGTCCTGAGCATTTGCACTGCGTTGAATTTCAAAATAGGCATTGTTCTTCTCGCTGGCTGTCGACCAGATCAGTTCCACCTGAGACAGTTCCGTAGTCTTGCCTTTGAAATCCAGCCAGGTTACGGGCGTAGGCGTTTCTTCTACGATTGAAAGCTGGGTAAACGTGGGGTAGTGATCAGAGGTATTGTTCCGATAGCCACTAATGCTGGGGCGTAAGGAATAGACACCAGCAACTGCTACTGAAGTAGCCATGGCACGACCGCTGCTTACGGGCAACAGAATCTCGTTCGACACAAATACGTGATCGATGAAATCAGGATAGCTTGCCGTACTTGAACAACCTGAATTGCTGAAAATCTGGGTCACGCTGTTCCAGTTCGCATTCGGACGCGTATCGCTGATATTGGTTGTATTGGGATTGGCGTAAAGAAAAGCCTTCACACTACTGATCTGGCCGGTACCGGTGATGGACTGATCGACGTCGTCATTGAAGTCACCCGCCATCACGATTCGCTCGTTGGTAAACTGACTCTGCAGCGTATCATACAGTACTTTATAGTCGTAAACCCGACGATTGTACGAAGGTACATCCGAACCCGATTTAGCGTGCAGGCCAATGAAATGCATCCGCGTAGCTTCCGTAGCTCCGTTCAGTTTTACATCAGCCGTTAACAGGAAAGGCAGACGGCCAGAGGCCCAGAACTGTGAATTATTGCCCGTCGGATAGCCCGTCACGGGAGCCTGCGTCAGCATCGGGCGGGAAGAAATCTTCGTAATCTGATCGGTACGATAAATGATACACACCCGTTGCCCTGCCGGATCGGGATTGGCAACCTCCGAATACGAATAACGCGACGAACACTCACCCGCGTACTGACGGGAAGGATACGTCTGGTTCAGTCCCTGAATAATGGAACCAAAAGACGTTGCGGGGTCGGCAGGGTTACTGGCGTTATAGCTACAGACTTCCTGTAACATAAAGACGTCCGAACCAATACCGTTCAATACCGTCTTTACATTAGCCAGTTGTAAGGCTTCGTTGGTAGGCCCGTAACCGGTATTACCCAACCACTCTACGTTCCAGTTGGTAACTTCCAGCTTTGCTTCATCCGTGGGTGCCGAAGCTGTACCACAACTGCCGCCCTGCAAAGGTGTTGAACCGGGCACGTCATCTGTAGAACGGGGCAGAATCTGACAGCCATTATTAAAAATGGTAACCACTCCAGTGGGTTTAAAAGCAGTCGTAGGGCGAGTTGCACCGGACAGATTGGTGGAAGACAATACCCGCATGATCAGGCCGTTGCTCAGCGTATAGTTCGTATTGGCTCCAGCGAAGGTCGCCCCCGCCGGGCTCGTAATGGTTACGTCTTCGTTGATCATTACCAGTTCTCCCTGATGGTTGCACAGGTCACTGCTGGCAATGACGAGTGGCGTTACGGGACTATTGCCCGCCGTAGTCTTCTGAAAACAGGTCAGCGTTGCTAATTCTTTTTCAGTGTTGTACAAGGTCAGCGTACCCGTCACTTGCACCTCGTCGCCGATCTGAAGTTCTTCCGGCTGAATACCCGCCTGATCGTAAATCAGAATACCGCCCGTTGCATCCTGGATGTAGATGTTCGTTCCGGAATAAATTCCCGTAACTCGTCCTGTTACCGTAAAAGCATTTCCAACAATACCGCTACGAACGGATGAAATCGTGGCAGAAGGTGCCGAGCAGGGTTCATTGCCTGTTGGGGCAGGACTTACCGAGCCGCTTACGGTCACAGAAGTAGATTGTCCCGATCCGGCAATTGCGATAGTACTCGTCCCAGTAGCAGGATATTGACCCGCAGCCAAACCGCTTTTCAGGCGAACATAGACGGGTGTAGCCGTCAGGATCGAATCGGTATAGGTAAGAGCTACCTGATTAGCAAACGTTGCATTATCCAGCGATACTTCAAAGTTGGTCGGAGCCGTCACCGAAATTTCGCCAGGAATACCCGTCAGATTTGCTCCACTTACGGTAAAGTTTTGCGAAGGGCTGGTTGTGGTGTTTTCAACGTAAGTAAAGCCAGTCAACGTCGTTTTTGAAGTGGAGACTAAAGGCGTGTTCGAATCCTGCGTCACGAACGTTATGGATACATCATCGATAGACATCCCGTGATCCGTTCCCGAATGGTCAGGATCATACCAGCGAAGCAGAATTTCCTTTCCGGGCAATACGGTTAAATTGGCCACCGATTTAGCGAGAACTTTCCGATTGGCCTCAGCATTTCCATCTAAAAGTCCAGCTGCAACCTGAGCAGAAGTCACAACAGGTGAAGTGAAATCCAGGTCCTGGACTGGGATAAATCCGCCGGGCAACTCTACATTGGGTGATAGAGCAGTACTATCGCCGGTGTGATACGAGAAAGCAACCGTATTAGGAGTAGGCGAAGCAACCCGCCATTGCTCACCTGCGTACGAGAGGGTAAAGCCCGTGATGGTTTTTCCCGTATTGTTGACAAAACGGATCCCATAAGCGAAGCTACCAACTGCCGCATTACTGGAGCCAAGAGAACCTAAGGCCCGGTCAGTGGTAGTGTTCCCAAAGCTATACAGTCCTCCAGCATTACTGGATCCAGTACCTGCCACAATCGTTGTTCCGGTTCCGGTACGAACGCCGTAGATCCCTGTCTTGCCATACGAAGAACCGCTGCCATTCGCATTATTTAACCAGGGGGCTGTTCCACTAGTCGGCAGAAAATTGAAATTTTCCGTGTACGTGAGCGAACTTGTAATGGAAATCTGCCCGAATGCAGGTCCTATCCAAAGGACACAGAGCAAACTTATGCAGCATAGAGTTTGTAGAAAGTGCTTCATACAAATGTTTGAGATGAAAAAACAAAAAAGACTTACAAAACTAGGAAAGAAGAAAAGGCGGTTTTTATGAAGATAGGTTAAGAATTCTTTAATTAATTCACGGTATTGGATTTATTCAAATTGTTCTCCAATTGATCCCATCAGACTCTTGTGGGACAAAAAGACACGTAAGACAGCCTTTCTGAAAATAGTATAAAAACTAACAGGAAAAAGTTGCAAATACCTACGGAAAATCAAATTTCGTCGCTAATTTTGCGGGAAAATTTTCAGAGTACGTTCGCTTTCCAGCTCTGAATTTTTCGCATTAGTATTACTCTGAATTCAATATAACTTTCCAAGACTGCTGTATGGCATCAGTTAGACCCGACGAGGTATCGGCAATACTACGGGAGCAACTTTCCGGAGCAAAGTCAGCCGCCGAGCTCGAAGAAGTGGGTACGGTTCTCCAGATCGGTGACGGTGTGGCCCGTATTTATGGACTATCCAACGTTCAAGCCGGTGAGCTGCTCGCCTTTGAAAATGGCGTAAAAGCCCTGGCCCTAAACCTCGAAGAAGATAATGTCGGGGCCGTATTACTAGGTGAATTTTCCGATATTAAGGAAGGTGACACCGTAAAACGGACGCGTCAAATTGCCTCCATCCGCGTAGGTGAAGGCATGCTTGGCCGGGTAGTCAATACCCTGGGCGAGCCTATCGATGGCAACGGCCCGATTAGTGGAACCCTGTACGATATGCCCATCGAGCGTAAAGCTCCGGGGGTAATCTATCGTCAGCCCGTAACCGAGCCTCTGCAATCCGGTATCAAGGCTATCGACGCCATGATCCCTGTTGGCCGTGGTCAGCGGGAATTGATCATCGGTGACCGTCAAACGGGTAAAACCACCGTTGCGATCGATACCATTATTAACCAGAAAGAATTTTACGACGCTGGTCAGCCTGTGTATTGTATCTACGTAGCCTGCGGTCAGAAAGCTTCTACGATTAAGCAAGTAGAACAAGCCCTGCGTAAAGCTGGAGCGATGGACTACACTGTAATCGTGGCAGCCGCTGCTTCTGACTCTGCTCCGATGCAATTCTACGCTCCGTTTACGGGAGCAGCGATCGGCGAATATTTCCGGGATACGGGCCGCCCCGCCCTGGTAGTTTACGATGACTTGTCCAAACAAGCCGTAGCGTACCGTACGGTGTCTCTGCTGCTCCGTCGTCCGCCCGGACGCGAAGCCTATCCTGGTGACGTATTCTACCTGCACAGCCGCTTATTGGAGCGTGCTGCCAAGGTTATCGCCAATGATGAGATTGCAGCGAACATGAACGACCTTCCCGAAAGCCTCAAGCCGATCGTGAAAGGTGGGGGTTCATTAACGGCTCTTCCCATCATCGAAACCCAGGCTGGTGACGTTTCGGCGTATATCCCAACGAACGTAATTTCGATTACGGACGGTCAGATCTTCCTCGAATCCAACTTGTTCAACGCTGGTATCCGTCCTGCCATCAACGTAGGTATCTCGGTAAGCCGCGTAGGTGGTAACGCCCAGATCAAGTCGATGAAGAAAGTAGCCGGTACGCTGAAACTCGATCAGGCTCAGTTCCGTGAGCTGGAAGCTTTTGCGAAGTTCGGTTCAGACCTGGACGCCGCTACGAAACTGACCATCGAACGGGGTCGTCGTAACCTGGAAATTCTGATTCAGAAACAAGGAGCTCCCCAACGCGTAGAAGAGCAAGTGGCCATGATCCACGTTTCTACCAAGGGCTTGATCGATACGGTTCCGGTAAATCAGGTTCGCCAGTTCGAAGCTGACTTTATCAACTTACTCCGTGCTCAACACGCGGACGTATTAAAACAATTGAAAGCAGGGAAGTACGACGATACGATTACCTCTACGCTTGAGAAAGTAGCGAAAGAAGTAGCCATCAAGTACAACCTGGCTGTCGCCTGATCTGATGTTCGGTAGCCCGCTGCTGCCTTAGGCAGCGGGCCTTTTTCGCTCATGATCGAACATCTCATCATCCAACACCATGGCTAACTTAAAAGAAGTTCGTAACCGGATTGCCTCCGTGAACTCTACCCAGCAAATTACCAAGGCCATGAAAATGGTGGCCGCGGCTAAATTGCGGAGAGCACAGGATAACATCCTTCAAATGCGGCCTTACGCTCAGAAACTGGGCGAAATGCTTCGGACCGTATCGGCGGGAGCAGAAGCGGCCCAGGAAAATCCTTTCAAACAGGAACGCCCCATCGAGAAAGTTCTCATGGTGGTGATTACCTCCGATCGCGGTCTTTGCGGTGCATTCAATGCCAACGTAAGCAAAGCGGCAACGGCGGTAATCAATGAGAAATACGCCGCCCAGAAACGGGCGGGCAACGTTCATATTCTTTCCATCGGCAAAAAAGGCGGCGAATTTTTTACCCGCCGTGGCTATAAAGTCAACGCTCTGTATGAAGATACCTTTACTCGCCTGAGCTTCGGTGTCGTTCGTCAGGCTGCCGACGAAATCATGAACGCTTTTCTAAATAATCAATACGACATCGTAGAGATTGTTTACAACGAATTCAAAAACGTAGCTACGCAGATTGTTCGCGTGGAGCAGTTTCTGCCTATCGTTGAAAATATGACGCAGGAATCGGCTACTCCCGGCGACTACATTTTTGAGCCTTCGGAAGAAGAAATCATTAAGGAGCTGATTCCTAAATCGTTGAAAATTCAGTTGTACCGGGCTGTTCTGGAATCCAACGCATCCGAACACGGAGCCCGTATGACGGCCATGGATAAAGCAACGGACAACGCGGGTGAACTGTTGAAAAACCTGCGGATTGAATACAACCGCTCACGTCAGGCTGCGATTACAACGGAAATTCTTGAAATTGTAGCAGGTGCGGAAGCCCTTGCTGGCAATTAATACCCATTGATTTTCCCCTTTGCACCCTCATTCTTTCGGGAATGAGGGTTTTTTATTAGGGTATTCATCTAACTTGTCCATCCATCAACATTTCGTATTGATACATTCCAAAGTTATTCCAAACGAAATTTTGTTCGTTAAATACTTTACCCCATATTGAAGCATTATTTTTTATTTTTAGCAAATATTATTCCCATTTAAGCTGTATAAAGTATGCTGAGTCGCGTTGCAAATTCAATCTACTGGATGAATCGGTATGTGGAACGAGCCGAAAATTATTCGCGGTTTGTGGATGTGAACTTTAACTTAATGCTGGATTTACCGCCGGATGTAGAAGAACAATGGGAACCCCTGATTATTGCGACTGCCGATAACAAACTCTTTTACGAGCACTTTCAGGAACCAAGTCGGGAGAATATTATCTTCTTCATGACTTTTGACTCCCGTAACCCCAACTCTATCCTCAGTACCTTACAGTATGCCCGCGAAAACGCCCGTACCATTCGGGAAACCATCTCGCGGGAAATGTGGGAACAGCTTAATGCCCTGTACTGGAAAGTCAAGGAAGCAGCCTCGCAGTCGAAGCACTGGGAAATGCGGCATTTCCAGGATTTTTACGAAGAAATCAAACTCGGGTGTCAGACTTTTTACGGTATCATAGAATCGACCATTAGCCGGAATGAAGGCTGGCACTTCGCCCGGCTGGGCCGGATGCTGGAGCGGGCCGACAAGACCACGCGTTTTCTGGATGTAAAGTATTTCACCCTCCTACCCGACGTCGGTGCCGTTGGTTCGCCCCTGGATTTATTGCTGTGGTCATCGGTTCTGAAGTCCGTATCGGCCTACAACATGTATCGCCAGCGGTTCCGGAATATGTCCCCGGCTCATATTGTGGAGTTCCTGATTCTCGAAAAGAACTTTCCCCGTTCGGTTATGCATTCCCTGAAGCGGGCGGAACTTTCCCTGTACGAAATTTCTGGCGGTTTCATCGGCAATAGCTATACAAACAAGGCCGAACGCGTCCTGAGCAAACTGCGAAGCGAAATTGAGTTCATGACGATTGAAGACATCTTCAGTACGGGTCTGCACGAATTTCTGGACAATTTCCAGTCCAAAAACAACGCCGCAGGAGCAGCCATTTTTGAGACCTATTTCGACTTGAAACCCGTCATTTAGAGAGCATTACTCATCCCCTTGCGGACCACATGAACGCCCTTTTTCAAATAATTAGGAAAGGATCATAGCTCTAAGCCCTTAGCATATAGCTATTTTTTTACATTTGCAGGGGAAGCTATTCGATTCATTCTCCCCAATCCAATTCTATTACACATGACGTATTGCCTTGGCATCAAAACAAAGACCGGCTTAATCGCTCTGGCAGATACCCGCCTTACCTCGGGTTCGGAAGTGACTACGAACAAGAAAATTTCCATTCACCAGGTAGAGCACCATTCCCTGTTTATCATGACCTCCGGGTTACGATCGGTCCGGGACAAAGCCATAACCTATTTCCGGGAAGTGATCGCCGAACGGGATGCCAATTTCAATAAGCTTTATAAGGCTGTGAATGCCTTTGGTGAACAGGTTCGACGGGTAGCTCTGGAAGATAAAAGTGCTCTGGCAGAAGCCGGACTTTCCTTTAACCTGTATGCCATTGTGGGCGGTCAGTTACAGGATGACGATGAGCATAAACTCTACATGCTGTACCCCGAAGGTAACTGGATTGAAGTAGGCCCAAATACGCCTTTTTTTATTATTGGCAATACGGGTTACGGTACGCCCATTCTACGACGTAGCTTACGGTATGAAACTCCGCTGAAGGATGCCCTGAAAATTGGTTTCCTTTCCTTTGATTCAACGCGGGTGAGTGCCAATGACGTCGATTTCCCCATTGACATTGCCGTGTATGAACGCGATAGTTTTCATATCACGGAACATCGCTTTGAAAAAGAAGACGTCGAACAGATTGCTCACCAGTGGGGAGCCCTGCTGGTGTCGTCGGTACAACGACTTCCCAGTGACTGGATGAAGCCCGTTTTTGAAAATCACGAACAGCAAATCTTAACTGATCAATAAGCAAAAAAGCCCGCTACCGGTAGCGGCTTTTTTGCTTATTGACGCCCGTGGTAAAGCATCGAAACCGTTTCTTTTTTCACCTTTTACTGGCCTCCGATACGGTATAAGTTTTGGAAATTTTGCCCTTTTTCCATACATTGCATAAACAAGGTGGGCCAATTCGCCCGTTTTTGTTCGTCGCTCTCCCCCGCGTAAGATTGGTTTTTTCTTCATTGGCTCTGCCTTAAAACCATTTAAAATCAATGCAATATCGTGTCCGTCATCAGCTTACGTACAACTATTCGAATGCTGTTACTTTGAGTCCGCATCGCCTGTATCTTCAGGCTCGTTCCAGTTCCTACCAGCAGATTAAAAGCATTAAAATACAGGTGAGTCCCGAGCCGGACAAAATGATTGGCATTACCGACAGCGAAGGAAATACCCAACATCTCTTGTTTTTCAGTACGCCTACCACACAATTGCAGATTCTGGCTGAAAGTGAAATTGAGTCTAAGCTGTCCAATCCTTTTGATTTCATTCTTTATCCCTTTGAACATCAAAAATTGCCCATCAAGTATAGTGACGAAGAACGTCGACTCCTGACACTGTATCTGGAAAAGGAAGGCATTACGCCGGCCGTTGAACAGTTTACGAGACTCATCGCTACGGAATCCCGCTGGGATACGCTGCAGTTTCTCATTCGTTTGAATGAGTGCATTCACGAAGAATTTTCGTACGAAATTCGCGAAGAAGGATTTCCGCAAACGCCGGATTACACCTTGCAAAACCGACGGGGTTCCTGCCGGGACTACGCTACGTTGTACGTAACCTGTTGCCAGTGCCTGGGCTTGGCGGCTCGCTTTGTAAGTGGCTATTATTTTGGTAATGCGGATGAAACGCAGTACCTGCACGCCTGGGCGGAAGTGTATTTGCCCGGAGCGGGTTGGCGAGGCTTTGATCCGACGCAGAATTGTCTGGCCGCTGATTCTCATTTGGTACTGGCCGTTTCGGCCTTCCCGGAAATGATAAGTCCGGTACACGGAACGTATACCGGACCTGCCGAATCTGCTCTGGAGACTTCAGTCGAAGTCGTACCTTCAGCAATTTTATACTAAGCGACTATAAGTTAATCGCTACAATACTACTTACTTCAGGAACCTGCCGACGGATGGCGTCTTCGATGCCTCCGCGGAAGGTCATGGCTGACATCGTGCAGGAACCGCAGGCTCCCATCAACTCCAGCTTCACTACCTTATCGTCCGTAATTTCGATGATACGAACATTGCCTCCATCCGCTTCGAGGTAGGGACGAATGCTATTCAAAGCCTGTTCGACTTTTTCCATCAAGGGATGTTCGAGATTCGTTTCCATGCGTGTGTGATCATGCTTTTAATCTGCCTGCGTTAAAATACCGCCAGGAACAGTGTGTTCGAATAATTGTATAAATACTCCTGCTCTTTGCTCTTAGACGGTCATTTCAACCGGTTTCGTTTTTTCAAGCGTTGCATTCCGAATGGCTACCTGCTGAGCCAGTGCTTCGGCGGTTTTCTGGAAGGCCAGAGCCGTTAGCGAATCGGTATACGTAGCGGCGGGGCGACCTTCGTCTCCGGCTTCGCGAATGCCCTGTACTAACGGAATTTCTCCCAGAAAAGGCAATTCGTAGTGTTCAGCCAGCCATTTGCCACCCCCTTTACCAAACAGATAGTATCGATTTTCGGGTAGCTCGGCGGGTGTAAAATAGGCCATATTCTCGACGATTCCCAATACCGGCACATTAATTTGCGGTTGCATAAACATCTGCAATCCTTTTTTGGCATCCGCCAGGGCTACTTTTTGCGGTGTGGTTACGATTACTGCCCCCGTGACCGGAGCCGATTGTACCAGCGTTAGGTGCACGTCGCCCGTTCCCGGAGGTAAGTCAATCAGCAAGTAATCCAATTCGCCCCAGTTTACGTCGCCCATCAACTGTTTAAGTGCCTGACTCGCCATCGGGCCCCGCCATACCATCGGACTGTCCGCCGGTACTAAAAAGCCCATGGAAATCATCTTAATCCCGTACTGCAAAATGGGATTAATCATATTCTTTCCGTCTATTACGGTTACAGTCGGTTGGAGATCTTCCGCTCCGAACATGACCGGAATGGAAGGTCCGTAGATGTCCGCATCCAGGATTCCGACCTGAGCACCTGCATTTTTCAGGGCAATGGCCAGATTTGCCGTAACCGTTGATTTACCCACACCGCCCTTACCCGAAGCAATGGCAATGACGTTTTTAACCGACGCTAAAATGGTTTTGTTACCGAAAGCCGTAGTCGTTACATCCGCCGTCATGTTTACCACGATGCGTAGTTCCGGATCCACCAGGGTATGAATGGCATCCTCACAACGTTGACGAATGAGTTCTTTCAGGGGACAGGCTGGAGTCGTTAAAACAACCGTAAACCGGACCTCACCAACGCCCAGTTCTACGTCTTTAATCATGTTTAACGTAACCAGGTCTTTCTTCAAGTCCGGTTCTTCTACGGTACTCAGAGCCCGTATAATATCTTCTTTTTTGATTCGTAATTCGCCCATAGTGATAATCAAACGGGAGTGAACGGGCTAATTCCGCGTTACCGACCGTTCCTTGCTAACCACAAAGGTAACTAGTAAGTTTCTTATCGACCCAGCTTATCGCAATCTCTTTGTAATCGATTGGTTCAGTGGCCCAGAGCCTGCGTAATGCGTTGTATTCGCTCGCTTACTTCCGCCCGTTCCGGACTTACATTTACGGGCATCCGTTCAAGATCGGTCAGCAGTTTAGTAAGAAACTGAAGATGAACCACTGAATTTTCCTGAAAGGGACGATGATTGAGGGCTTTGGTAATCTTCTCCCAGTCTTTTGTAAACTGTTGAAGCGAGACATCGAAATACGTCTGCTGAAATTTTTCGAAGATATACGCTTCGGCCATTTCACTGGGATGAACTAAATCACTCGCGTAAAATCGGTAGTCCCGTAAATCATCCAGCAGGAATTCATACGCCGGAAAATACATGACATCGGCATAATCGCTTACCAGGTAATGACAGGCCGCCCGGAGAATGGACTTACTCACTGAATTATCCATCATCCCATCCTTGGCATGACGTACCGGACTGACGGTTAGAAGTACACGTAAACCAGGATTTACCGCCTTTAATAAGGCATACACGGTGCCAAACTCTTTGCAAATGGTCTTGACACTCAATAAATCGCGATCAAAGATGCGGCCGGGTTGCTTATGGCAGTTCGCCACGTACGCAGGCGGTTCCAGCAATCGATACGCCCAGGCTGACCCCAGGGTTAGTACCAGTAAATCGGCCCGACGGAGTTCTTCGGCTAATTGATCCAGCTCCCGTTGCATCCGTACTCGCAATTCCTGCTGACTCGCAGCGGCTACGCAGGAATGCGTATCGTAATGCAGCCAGCGGCCGTCTCGTTCCAGAAATAAACGATCATCCACGGGCTCCTTGGCCAGAGCATACTGCAAAATTCGGTACAGAGCCAGCGGACTGAATAAGGTACCAAAAGGTTGGTACATCCCTTCGATTTTATGAGCCTGTAACCGCTTTCCGAGTACTTCAGCAAAGCAGGAACCCATCGAAACGACCCGGGATTGTAAACCTAGTTTCCAGGAAGAAGGAGGAATGGAAAATTCGGTGCGAAAGTGCATGCCGTTTTACATTTTCAGGGATTCGGCGTCCGGTTTAAACGCCGAATCCCTGGATCTTAGGCGTATTCGCGAGCTCCAAAAATAGCACTGCCTACGCGAACAAGGTACTACCTTCCTGCAAAGCCGTCTCGTAATCGCTGCTCATGCCCATCGACAATTCTTTGAGTTCACAACGCTCGGATACGGGAACGGTAGCTTTCATGCGTTCGAAAAATTGCTTCAATCCCCGAAATTCAAGCCGAACCTGAATTAGATCATCGGTATTAGAAGCCATACCCATTAAACCCACGATGCGGATATTTTTTAATCCAGCCAGGGCTTCGGAGTGGAGGGCTGCTTCGGCTTCCTGCTGGCTGAAACCAAATTTGGTCTCTTCCTGAGCAATGTGAATTTGCAGCAGACAATCAATCACCCGCTTCGCCTTGGCTGCCTGCTTGTTGATTTCAAGCAGTAGTTTAAAGCTATCAACGGAATGGATCAACGATACAAACGGAGCAATGGGTTTTACCTTATTGGTTTGCAAATGGCCAATCATGTGCCACTCAATGTCTTTCGGCAACACTTCCCACTTCGCTACCATGTCCTGTACTTTATTTTCGCCGAAGGTTTTGCATCCGGCATCGTACGCTTCCTGAAGTACTTCTACGGGGTGAGTCTTGGTAACGGCAATCAAACGGGCCGGGTAGCCAGCCATGTTTTTGGTAATTTTATTCAGATTTTCAACGATGTTCATTCGTAAAACGTTTATACAAAAGTAGTGCTTATCTAGGCTATGTACTACTTTTACGAGTGATTGTCCGCCTAATTCTCTGGTAAGTGGTTGACTTCTCCACGCTTAGGCGTAGTTTTGTCTGCCCGTACCTCCATCATTATTACTCTATATGGAACCATACGATTACACCCGATCAACACCGAAAAAAGATTCTGACAAGAAAGGTTACTTCATTGCAGCTCTCGTCGTGATGGCCGGACTGGTCGCAGTATTAGGCTTTTTGTACTTTAAAGAACGTAATGAACGTGAAACATTATCTTCTCGCTCAGTAGTTCAGAAACGAGAGATTTTAAAGGCGAATACTAAACTCGATTCCATTGCAACCCAGCTCGACGCCAAAATTGCCGAAATACGTATGCTTGGCGGCAATATCGACGAATTGATGCAGTTAAAAACGCAGTTGGAAATTGACAAGCAGCGACTGGTAAACGCAACGGCCGATGAAGTCAAAAAGTTTGAAGCCAAACTGGAACAGTATAAAGATTTACTGAAGCAGAAAGACCGGGATATTGTTCGTTTGAAAGAAGAAAACGGCTCGTTAACGACTCAGAATCAGGAGCTAGCTACCAGTAATGAGGGACTAAAAACGGAGCTAAATTCGGCCAGACAGGCGTACGACGATTCCGTTAATGCTCTTAAAGTCAACAACAAAGAATTAAACGATCGGATCAGCGTAGCGGCGGCTCTGAAAGCTCAGAATGTCATGGTATACGCCATTAATTCGAAAGGTAAAGAGCGTGAAAAAATCAAAGCCGACAAAATTGATCAGATTCGAATTGCTTTCGGGCTGGGCGATAATACCCTGACTGAACGTAATGGCAAGGAAATTTTCGTTCGCGTCCTTGACCCTACCGGAGCGGTTATCTCCGATATGGCCACCGGTTCGGGAACGTTTATGTACCAGAGTAAGGAAATGATCTATACCGTTAAAAAGGATATTACTTACCAGGGGAATAATCAGCAAGTAGACGTGATCTATAAACGTAATATTCCTTTTAAGAAAGGAAAGCATACGATTGAGCTGTACGCCGAGGGTGTGAAAATTGGCGATGGAATCTTTGAGGTCCGTTCTGGTTTATTTTAGGTAACCCGCGTTTTACTGCTCAACCTGAGGCGTCCTGACCGTAGAGGTCAGGACGCTTTTTTTGTATCCAGTGCTGCTTTTTTCCAGGGAATGTTTTTGCATATCATAGAATTTACGTACTTTTGCGGCTCATTTTTCGAGTATTATCCTTTTTATCACATTTTCCGTACTAACACATGTCACAAAAACAGTACGAGACAGTATTCATCCTCACTCCCGTTTTGTCTGACGTCCAGACGAAGGATGCTGTCGACAAATTCAAAAAAATTCTGACCGATAACGGTTCTGAACTGATCCACGAAGAATCTTGGGGTCTGAAAAAACTGGCCTACCCGATTCAGGGAAAAGGAACGGGCTTCTATCACCTGGTAGAATTCACAGCGAACCCGGACGTAATCGCTACGCTTGAAACGGAATACCGTCGTGATGAGCGGGTAATGCGTTTTCTGACGATTGCTCTGGACAAGCATGCCATTGCGTACAACGAACGCAAGCGTAAAGGTCTGGTGGGCAAGAAACAAGAAGCTCCCGCTGAATAATTTAGTAGTTTACAGTTTACCGTCTTCAGTTGTCAGTTAAACTGAAAACAGTAAACCAAACACTGAAAACTCAAACATTCACGACTATGTCATTGCAGAACGAACCTCTGGATAAAAACCAGAACCGCAAAAAATATGACCGCTTCAAGAAAGCCGGCATTAAATACATCGATTACAAAGATCCTAACTTCCTTCTCAAGTTATTGAACGAGCAAGGTAAGATCCTTCCCCGCCGTCTGACGGGTACTTCGCTCAAAAATCAACGCAAAGTGGCTCAGGCTGTGAAACGTGCTCGTCACATTGCCTTGTTACCTTACGTTGGCGATTCACTGAAGTAGGTTTCCGTTTTTGGTTGTCGTTCCTGATTTAACGAACAACTCAAAGCTGTAAACAGAAAACTTATTTAAACTCATTTACGAAAGAAATGGAAGTTATTCTCAAAACCGATATCGCGGGATTGGGTTATAAAAACGATCTGGTAACGGTTAAACCTGGCTACGGACGTAACTACCTGATTCCCCAAGGCTTCGCGGTAATGGCCAGCGAAACCAACAAAAAAGTACTGGCTGAAAACATCAAGCAAGCCGCTCACAAAGCTGAAAAGCTGAAGAAAGATGCTGAAGATTTAGCCGCAGCAATCGGCGATCTGACGCTGGAAATCCCTGCTAAAGTAGGTGAGAGCGGACGCATCTTCGGTCGTGTAACGAACACGCAAATCTCTGACACGCTGAAAACGAAAGGATTTGACGTAGATCGTAAGAAAATCACGCTGGATTCTGAAGTAAAATCACTCGGCGAATACACTGCTACGCTTGACCTCCACAAAGAAGTGAAGCACAAAGTGAAATTCGTAATCGTAGGCGAATAAGCTTCAATCCCTCTTGAAAAGCCCTGATCAGGATAATCTGGTCAGGGCTTTTTGTTTTTACCCGTTTGCCTCTGGCACCCTCCTACTTCGCTACATTCGCTGTTGCAGATTTGTAATGCACAGGATTACAAATCCTTTCCAGACCGCTTTCGGATTGCCAATCCGAAAGAGCCACTTCAATACAGACTTGCCAACCCCAAAGGGGTTCAATGTCATTAGCTCCGTATTTCATACGTGAATCAGCCAGCCCGGTAGGCTTAGCCTACCAATTTTTGCGTCCGTAGCAAATGCTACGGACAACGCG